>JAAZKI010000278.1 GCA_012799905.1 Lentisphaerota bacterium
ACAGGATGACTTGGCGGCCGACGCCGAAGCGGCTGGCCAGGCAGCGGATGCTGCCCAGTTTTTCACCTGGCAGCAGGCGGCCGGTATAGATGCTTTCGCTGATCCGGCCGGCGATCTCCCGGGAATGCGACAAGCGTTCTTTCAGCGGTGGGTGCATAAAGAAACCGTGGTGACGCGTGAACTCTTCAACGAATTTATTTTTCAACTATATGTTGGCGGCAGCGAGGTGTCAAGCGGCAGCGACTGGAAAAGACGGTGGTTCGCGGCGCTGGCGTCGCAGGTCTGTCGCTGAAAATGGCAGCGCCGTCATCCGGGGAGTCGGCATGACGGCGCTGATATTGGATATTGAGAATGCATGCGAAGGGACGGCAATCAGCCGCGGCGGCTCCGCAGTCTGCCCTTTTCCATGAATCCATCATAGTGATGGGCGAGGAGATAGGTCTCGATTTGGCGCATGGTGTCCAGGGCGACGCCGACAATGATCAGCAGGCTGGTGCCGCCGAAGAATTGGGCGATGGTGCCGGGGATCTGCATCCAGTTGCTCAGGATCATGGGCAGGACGGCCAGGGCGGTGAGGAAGATGGCGCCGGCCAGGGTGATTCTGGTCATGGCCTTGTCCAGAAATTCCGCCGTCGGTTGTCCCGGCCTGACTCCGGGGACATAGCCGCCCTGTTTTTGCAGGTCGTCGGCGATCTTGATCGGGTTGAATTGGTTAGCGACCCAGAAGAATGAGAACAGGAGGATCAAGGCGCCGTAGATGATTAGATAGGACCAGCTGCCATGTTGGAAGAGGGGCGCCAGCCAGCCGACGATTCGCCAGTTGGGGAGCATGCGCAGGATCATCATCGGGAACGACAGGATGGCGCCGGCGAAGATGATCGGCATGACGCCGGAGTAGTTGACGCGCAGCGGCAGATAGCTTTTCTGGGGGACGCTGGAGCCGCCGACGCCAGCGACGCGGCGCGCGTAGTTGATGACGATTTTGCGCTGGCCCTGGGTGAGCATGATGGCGCCCGCGCAGACCAGCAGGAACATGGCCAGAAGCAGGAACAGGTGAATGGTGTTGATGTCGCTGCTGCCGGTCGTAGCGCCGCCGACGACCAGGGTGATGAGGCTGACAATGGCCTGGGGAAGGCGGCCGATGATATTGACGGTGATGATCAGCGACGCGCCATTGCCGACGCCGCGCTCGGTGATCATCTCACCCAGCCACATGATCAGCATGGAGCCAGCCGTCAGGGTGATGACTGTCGACAGGGCAAAGAAGAAGCCGGGATGCGGGACGACGGCCAGGTTGCCGGGGAGTCTAAGACGTTCGGGGTTCATCATGGCCAGCGAGAACATGGTTCCCTGGATGACGCAGATCACCAGGGTGGCGTAGCGCATGATTTGGTTGTACTTCTGGCGGCCGGTCTCGCCTTCGCGCAGCATCCGCTCCAGCTGCGGTATAACTGGCGTCATCAGCTGCATGATGATTGAAGCCGAAATGTACGGCATGATGCCAAGAGCGCCAACTGCGAAATTCTCCAGGGCGCCGCCGCTGAACATATCAAGCATGTCAAACACGCCGCCGGTTCCGCGGTTGCCGCCGAGTTGCCTGAACAACTCGGCCAGGGCAGTGGGGTCCACCCCAGGGCAGGGAATCAGGCAGATGACCCGGCAGAGTGCGATAAGGCCAAACGTGAAAAGCAGGCGTTTTTTCAGTTCGGGTATCTTGAAGCAGTTCAAATATGCTGAAATCATATCCGATCCCTTGTCATGTCATTTGCGGGTTCTGTGTACGGGCTGCTGTTATTGTCGCCTGGCAGCCCTGCCCATTCAGGTCCGCCGCTTCGCCTGTCATGGTTGGCCATGATGGTCATCAAGGCGGCGGCGGACTCGGTCGAATACCAGCCTGCTTTTTGGCAGCCTGAAATGAACAGGTTCAACGGCGACCGAGTCCTTTTCAGGAGGCTGTTTCGGCCTTGGGACGGGCCAGGGTGTCCACTTCCTGGCAGGAGCCGCCTGCCGCCTCGATTTTGCCGCGGGCGCTGGCGGAGAACTTATCCGCACTGACTTTCAGGGCCTTGGTCAATTCGCCGTCGCCGAGGATTTTCAGCGGCTGGTTGACCTTGCCCAGGAGGCCGTTCCTTTGCAGCGTCTTCTTGTCGACCGTGTCGCCGGCTTGGAAGCATTCTTCCAGGACGCACAGGTTGATGACGCTGTATTCGATATGATTGGGGTTGTTGAAGCCACGCTTGGGCAGGCGGCGGATCAGGGGAATCTGCCCACCCTCGAAGTACGGGCGGCGGCTATGGCCGGAACGTGCGCCGGCGCCTTTGTCACCGCGACCGGCAGACCGGCCATGGCCGGAGCCGTCGCCGCGACCGACGCGTTTGCGGTTTGGGCGTGGAACTGTGTTGTGGAGGTCATGGAGTTTCATGGCTTTATCGCATCCTTACGTGAAGGTTGTCGTGCGTTTTACAGGGCGTTGCGGTCGCGCTTGGCCAGGATTTCGGCCCGGGTGCGCAGTTTGCCGAGGGCGGTGAAAGTGGCCTTGACCACGTTGACAGGGTTCTTGGAACCGAGCGACTTTGCCAGCACGTCCTTGATGCCGGCCAGTTCGAGCACATGGCGCATGCTGCCGCCGGCGATGACCCCGGTACCCTCGGAGGCTGGCCGGACCATGACATTGGCGCCGCGGAAGTTGGCGTGAACCAGGTGGGTCACGGTGCTGCCGTGCATCGGCACGACCATCAGGCGCTTGCGAGCCTGTTCGCCGCCTTTGCGGATGGCGTCAGCCACTTCGTTGGCCTTGCCAAAGCCCATGCCGACATGGCCGTTCTGGTCGCCGACGACCACCAAGGCGCTGAACGAGAAGTTGCGGCCGCCTTTGACGACTTTGCTGCTGCGGTTGATGGCGACGACGCGCTCTTCCAGCTCGCCTGGGGTAGCGCGTTCTTCCAGTGCGCCCGCGACGGCTTCAGCAGGGCTCGTCTTAGACTGCATATCTTCGTTCTCATGCTTATCTTTGAATTGATCTGCCACGGAAAATTCTCCCAATCCTTGGTGATCCCAGATGCGTGATGGCCGTCATCGTCGCGGTCGTCGAACCAAAGTTGTGACTCTGGCGACGCGGCCGTGGTTGTTGTTTTAGAATACGAGGCCTGCTTCTCTGGCAGCGTCGGCCAAAGCCTTGATGCAGCCGTGATAGAGGAATCCGCCGCGGTCAAAAACGACGTTTTTGACGTTGATTGCGAGGGCTTTTTCGGCGATGCGTTTGCCGATGATGGCTCCGGCGGCGACGTTAGCGCGGAGTTTTTGTTCGCGCATATCTTTTTCGAGGGTCGAGGCGGCCGTCAGTGTCGTCATGCGGTCGTCGTCAATGATCTGGGCGTAGATGTGGCTGCCGGTGCGGCACACGCTGAGGCGCGGCACAGCAGCGGTGCCAGCCAGGCGGCGGCGGAGCCGGGCGTGGCGCCTGTCGCGGGCATGTTTTCTAGTTTTTTTGCTCATGGTGTGAACTTTCACTTTGCTGCCATCGCCAGGGCCGGCAGCCACTGGGTTTGCCAGTTCAGGCCGGGCGGCGGCGGTAGGAAGACGATGGGTAGGTAGGCCGAGCCGGATAAATCATCAGGCGCCGACTTTCTTGCCCTCCTTGAGAGTCAGTTTTTCGCCGGCGTAGCGGACGCCCTTGCCGTGATAGGCGTCAGGCGGGCGGAAGCCGCGGATAGTGGCGGCGACCTGGCCGACCAACTGTTTGTCAATGCTTTCGAGGCTGATGTGAGTCTGGTCTGACATGCTGGCAGTGACGCCATCGGGAATAACGTATTCCACCGGCTTGGAATAGCCCAGGTTCAAGCTCAGCTTTTTGCCGGCCAGTTGGCCGCGGTAGCCGACGCCGGACAGCTCAAGGTCGATCTTAAAGCCGGTGGTGACGCCCACGACCATAGCGTTGAGCAGGCTCCTGGTGGTGCCGTGCAGCATTTTCAGCTGGTGTTCGTCACTATCCCGGGCAACGGTGATCTCGCCGTTGCCAACGGTGAAGCTGATGCCGTCCGGAATGGTGTGTTTCAGAGTGCCCTTGGGCCCGGTGACGACCACGTCCTTGCCGGATACGTCGATTTTCACCTTGCTGTCAAGAGCGATTGGTTTATTGCCCATGCGTGACATATTTGGATATCCCTATGCTTGAGAGGTGTCGAACTGTTGCGGACTATCTATCACCAGACATAGCAGAGCAGTTCGCCGCCGACCCTGCGTTTGCGGGCGTTCCGGTCGGTCATCAGGCCATTGGAGGTGGACAGGATGGCCACGCCGAGTCCGCCTAAGACGTGCGGGATGTTTTCGCAGTTAACATAGACGCGGCAGGACGGCTTGCTGATTCGGCGCAGTCCCTCGATGACCGGGGTATTGTGTTTCCCCTTGTATTTCAGGACGACGGTCAGATTTTTCTTGTTGCCGCCGATGTCCTCGACGCTGTAGCTTTCAATATAGCCGGCGTCTTTAAGGGTTTCTGCGAGGGCGGCTTTCATCTTGGAAGAGAACATGGTGACCTGTGGCAGCCTGGCGTTGGACGCATTGCGCATTCTGGTCAGCATGTCGGAAATTGGATCGCTCATACTCATGGGTGCCGACTCCTTGGGTGTAGTTTACCAACTGGCTTTCGTCACACCTGGAATCTGTCCGCTATTGGCAAGTTCGCGGAAGCAGATGCGGCACAGGTGGAATTTGCGGATATAGGCCCGGGCACGGCCGCAGCGTTCGCAACGGAAATAACCGCGGGCAGCGAATTTTGGTGTCCGTTGGGACTTGACGATAAGACTTTTTTTAGCCACGTTTGGACTCCTCTTCAGTTGGCGAACGGCATGCCCAAGAGAGCGAGTAGGTCCCGGGCTTCGTCATCGGTTTTAGCGGTCGTCACGATTGAGATGTTCATGCCGATGGTGTGCTTGACCTTATCCAGGTCGATTTCGGTGAACACGGATTGATCCGTGATGCCGAAATTGTAGTTCCCGGCGCCGTCAAAGGCCTTGGGGGACACGCCCCGGAAGTCGCGCACACGCGGCAGGACGACATTGATAAGTCGGTTGAGGAAGTTGTACATCACACCACGCCGCAGGGTGACGCTGGCGCCGACCGCCATGCCTTTGCGGAGTTTGAAGTTGGAGATGTTCAGCCGTGACTTGGTGATGACCGGCTTCTGGCCGGTGACGCTGGCTAGGGTGTCAACCGCCGCCTGCAAGACTTCCCGATCCTTGTCCGTGCCGACGCCGGTGTTGACCACGATCTTGGTGATTCGCGGAACCTCCATCGGGTTCTTGTAGCCGCGTTTTTCCTTCAGCTGCGGCGCCACGGTTTTGGTGTATTGTTCGTAGAGGGTGCTAGTTATCATGGTAGTGACCTCGCGCTTTCCGTTTTATTTGGCGTCGCGTTTGGCGCGATAGCGTTCTTCCGCCATGACATTGGAGATGTGGATAGGCATTTCCAAGTCGTTGATCCCGCCGTTAGGATGGGCCTGGGAGCGGCGGATGGTCTTTTTCCGGACGGCTACGCCTTCGACGATCACGCGCTGTTTCTTCGGGTCGACTTTGAGGACTTTGCCGCTTTTGCCCTTATCGGCGCCAGCGATGACAAAGACCACGTCATTTTTCTTGATATTCGCCTTAGCCATCAGAGCACCTCCGGAGCCAAAGACACGATTTTCATGTAGTTCTTATCGCGCAATTCGCGGGCGACGGGGCCGAAAATGCGGGTTCCCCTCGGGTTGCCCATATCATCGATGATGACGGCGGCATTGCGGTCGAAGCGGAGGAAGGAGCCATCAGCGCGGCGGATATTCACGGCAGTGCGCACGATTACGGCTCGAACCAGTTCGCCTTTTTTGATGGCGCTGTTGGGCTGCGCTTCCTTGACGCTGGCACGAACCACGTCGCCGATGCCGGCATAGCGCTTGTGCTGGCCGAGGCAACGGAGCGCCATAATTTTTTTGGCGCCCGAATTATCGGCCACATCCAAGACTGTTTGCATTTGAATCATGGTAGTATCTCCTCAGTCGGTGACAGCGCGTTTGAGGATGGTGACGAGGCGCCAGCGTTTTGTTTTGCTGAGTGGGCGTGTTTCCATGATTTGGACCACGTCGCCGGTTTTGGCCTCGTTATTTTCATCGTGCACGTAGCACTTGCTGGTGAAGGTCACGACTTTCCGGTAGAGCGGATGTGCTGCCCGGCGTGCGACTTTGACGACCAGCGTCTTGTCCTGCTTGTCGCTGACCACGGTGGCGGTCAGGACTTTGCGCAGATTGCGTTTTTGTTTGGTATCTTCTTCTGGCATCTCAGCGTCCTCGCTCAAAGGGCGGCATTTTGTTTACGGGCGGTCATTTCGGTCATGATTCGGGCGATATCCTTGCGGAGCAGCCTGATTCGTGCCGAGTTTTCGAGCTGCCCGGTCTGGGCTTGGACGCGGAGGTTGAACAATTCCCTTCTCGTGTCCTCCAGGGCGCGGGTCAACTCCTCGGGAGTCATGTCGCGGATTTCTGCAGGTTTCATCGGTCGTTCCTTATGTCAGCCCTGGCAGTTTAGCCAGAGCTGAGCGATGGATATCTTTAGATGACGGTATTTTGGCGGGTGAGAAAGCGGCAGCGGAAGGGAATTTTGCTGGAAGCGAGTGCGAGCGCCTCTCGTGCGATGGTTTCGGTGCAACCGCTGATTTCGATAATCATGTTGCCGGGGCGGAGGACGGCGACCCATTCTTCCGGGGCGCCTTTGCCCTTACCCATACGTGTTTCCAGGGGCTTCTTACTGACCGGCTTGTCCGGGAATACCCGGATCCAAAGTTGGCCGCGGCGTTGCATGCGGCGGGTGGCGGCGACACGGGCGGCTTCGATCTGCTTGGCGGTGAGCCAGCCGCGATCGAGAACCTGGAGTCCGTATTCTCCGAAGTCCAGCTTATTATTGCTGGTCGCGATTCCCGCGCGGGCGCCGCGCTGCACCCTTCGGTGCTTTACGCGTTTTGGCATCATGGCCATGTTTCGTATCCTCCCAATTTTCGGGTTTGCATATCCAGACTTTAATACCAATGAGGCCAGCCAGGGTGTGGGCCTCGGCGAAACCATAATCAATATTGGCGCGGAGCGTATGGAGCGGGATTTTGCCGTCCTTATACTGCTCGGTGCGCGCCAGTTCAGCGCCGTTGAGGCGGCCTGAGCAGCGCACTTTGATGCCTTCGGCGCCGAGTTGCATAGCCGTTTGGATGGCGCGTTTCATGGCGCGGCGGAAGGCAATGCGGCGAACTAGCTGTTGGGCGATGCTTTCAGCGACGAGCTGGGCATCGATTTCGGCTTGTTTGATCTCCCTGATTTCCAGGATGATTTCCTTATCGCCGGTGATTTTTGCCAGGCCGGTCTTGATTTTATCAATGCCGGCGCCTTTCCTTGAGCCGCGCTCCTGGTCGTCACCGCGCTTTTGCGGGCCGGTTGGAGCTGCCTGGCCGAAACGTCCGGACAGGATGACGCCGGGGCGACCCGTGAAAATGGTGATGCGGATGCGGCGGCCGAAGCGTTCGATGACGACTTTGCTGACGGCTGCGCTCTGCAATTCGCTATGCAAGTGCTCCCTGATTTTCAGGTCTTCCTGCAGAAGGGTTCCGAACTGTGCCTTACGGGCGAACCAGCGCGATTTCCAGTCCTTAGTGACTGGGAGGCGAAACCCGATTGGATTGACTTTTTGACCCACAGTAGACTCCTGTCGTTATTCCTGGTCGGTGACGGCGATGCGAATGTGACTGGTGCGTTTGCGGATGCGACCGGCGGAGCCGCGGGCTTTGGGCAGGAAACGCTTCAAGGTCGGCCCTTCGCCAATGACCGCTTCCTTGACGATAAGGAGGCGGCGGTCAACCGGGCGGACGCTGGGGTCGCTGCCGGGTTCGGCGTTTTCAGCGTTGGCAATGGCTGACTTGAGGGTTTTTTCAATCAGTCGGGCGGCTTTCCGCGGGATCAGGCTAAGCATATCCAGGGCTTCGACGGCTGGTCTGCCCTGGATCAACCGGGCGACTTCGCGGGCCTTGAACGGCGAGATCCGCACATTTTTAGAGATGGCTAGCTTTTCCATGCTGTCTTCCTGCTTGTTCATGGAGCGGTCTGGCACAGACAGCGCCAGGCCCCGGACAGTCGAGACCGGCATCGCCAGTCTTCGTCTTGATGGCTTGATTTAGTTTATTGATGATGAATTCTAGAGGCGGTCGGTCTGGCTGCGGCTGCTGGCGCCGACTGAGCCGTATTATTCCGCGCTCAGCTGGCAACCAGGCGTCAGGCTGGCCATGTCGCCTTGAATTACCACGGCGGCGCTTATTTCGGGTCGCACTTCAACGACTCGCAGACGAGCCGTCACGGTGCTGTCTCCCGACATCAGCCGCCATACGCTGCCGGTCTTGAGACCGGCCAGAAAACCGCAGTCAAGCACGACGAGCTGGAGCTCTTCGTTGACTGCCAACACGCCGCAGCCTTGTTTTCCGGGACCACCGCCGCCTCGCCGGGCGACTATCGACAGCGGTTTGAGACTGTTCTCAACAGCCCTATGCAGGGCCTTGATCCGTTCTGACAATTCACGACGCAGGGCGTCGCTTGGCTGCAGCACATCCAGAACCGAGTTCAGGTATTGTTCAAAGCTGTGGACGGCGTCTTCGACCTCAAGTTGCCGTCTGCCGGCGAGATTGAGGGCTTCGAGCGCCTGGGCTGCCAGGGCGTCGCCATCCAAGTCCTCCTTGCGTCGGATCAAATGGCTGGCTTGCAGTTCCAGCTGCCGCATCCGATCCACGACAGCATGACTTTCCAAATAAAAGTCCGCATAGCGGGAACGGATTTTTTCCAGCTCTTTTTTTGCTTTGCCTAATTCGAGTTCCAGGTCCAGGATGCGTTTCTCCGCTAATTCGCGGGCTTCTTTCGCTTCCCTCAATGCCACTGCATCGCCTTGCGTTGAGGCGACCGGTGCATTTTCCGCAAGCAGAAAAAATCCCGTGAAAAAAAACGGAAGTAATAATCTAAAGCCAGTTGTTCGTTTTTTCCAATCCATAGGACTGATTTTTTTGAATTTTGGTGATTTTTTTGGTTTTTGGGTAGTCGGTCAGGCTTCTGTAGTGCCTTTACAAGGCACACTTCCGGGGTGCGCCCATCCCCAGGCTGAAGCCTGGGGTTAAGCATGGTTAAGCGCCTGCGGCGCAAATGGATGTGGACGGTATGGACGGTGGCTGGTGGCGTTTAGTGGACAGTGGACAATGGACTTTAGTGGACGTTAGTGGACGTTAGTAGACGATGGACTGTGGACAGAAGTGGACTTTAGTGGCAGTGGACGTGGACTTTAGTGGACGTTAGTGGACGGTGGGCGAGAAACTGAATGCTGGGTGCTGGATGCTGAATTGTGAATGCTGGGTGCTGGATGCTGAATGCTGGATTCGTTAGGGATTCGGGGCGGATAAATCAAGGAGAAGGCATCATGTTGATTGATGTGCATGGTCATTGTATTCGGACGCGGGAAATACCGTACTGCACGAGCGGAAAGCCGTTCGTTTGGCCGGAACTGCTGCTGGAGATGCACCGGGAGGCCGGCATTGATCGCGGTGTGCTGCTGCCGATTATCGGCCCGGAAAATACCAGCATCATCCAGTCGAATGAGGAAATCCTGGAGATTGCGGCCGCTTCCGAGGGGCATTTCATACCCTTCTGCAACCTCGACCCGCGCATGCTTTTCAATCACCCGAATGCTGATTTTGGGTTTCTGCTGGAGCACTACAAGGCGAAAGGCTGCCGCGGAGTAGGCGAACTGACCGCGAATCTGTCGTTTACTGACCCGCGTGTGATGAATTTTTTTGCTCACGTCGAACGCAGCGGTCTGCCGCTGACCTTCCATATCGCTACCCGCGAAGGCAATACCTATGGTCTGATTGATGACTTTGGGCTGCCGCGGCTGGAGACAGTGTTGCAGAGTTTTCCAAAGCTGCGTTTTCTCGGTCATTCGCAGGCGTTCTGGTCGCATATCAGCGGAGACGTGACGCGAGAGACTTGGGGTGGATATCCGCGCGGACCGGTGCAGCCCGGAGGGCGGGTGGTGGAGCTGATGCGACGGTATCCTAACCTGCACGGTGACTTGTCAGCCGGCAGCGGCTTTACCGCCGTCAGCCGCGACCCCGGCTTTGGATATGAGTTTTTCGATGAATTCCAAGACCGGTTGTTGTTTGGGACGGATGTATGCCTGGAGCAGAATCGGACAAGCGTCCTGATCAATCTGCGCGACTTCCTGGCGACTGGACTGGCGGAAAAACGGATAACGCGCACTGTGTATGACAAAATCACGCATCTTAATGCGATGCGTCTATTGGAGCTGACATGAAAAAATTAACCATGCCGTTGACCGAGGATTGTGTGCGTTCGCTGACTTTGGGCGAGTCGGTTTCCCTGAGCGGCACGATTTATACGGCGCGCGACGCGGCGCACCATCGCCTGGTGACAGGCGGACAGTTGCCGGCTGGGCTGGACCTGCATTCGGCAGTGCTGTACCACTGCGGGCCGGTCATTGTCAAAACTAATGGCCGTTGGCGCGTGACAGCGGCAGGGCCGACTACGTCGATGCGCGAAGAGCCGTACATGGCCGATATCATCCGTATGTACGGCATTAAGGGCATTATCGGCAAAGGCGGCATGGGCGCGAATACGGCTGCCGCGTGCCGCGAATACGGCTGCGTGTACCTGCATGCTGTTGGCGGCGCTGCACAGGTGCTTGCCGACAGCATCGTCGAAGTGAGCGATGTCTTTTTCCTGGAGGAATTCGGCGCGCCGGAAGCTGTCTGGGTGCTACAAGTCAAAGATTTCCCTGTTATTGTCACCATGGATGCAGCCGGCCAGAGCCTGCATGCTAAAGTGCAGGCCGAATCGCACCAGAAACTGGAAAAATTAGTGGACAGTGGACAATGGACATAAGTGGACGTTAGTAGACGTTAGTAGACGATGGACTTTAGTGGACGTTAGTGGCAGTGGACGTGGACGTTAATGGACAGAGTGTCGTGACCCTGGGGGAAGAGGAAGGGAAGAAAATCCTTGAGGAATACCATCTTCCTGTCGACAAAAAAGAGGCGGTCAAGGCCTTGGCGCGTTGGATTTGGGAAAATCCGGAGCTGGGTCTGGAAGAGCGTCAGGCTTGTCAAAGGCAGGTTGATTTTCTTCGCGGGGAGGGTTTCTCGGTCACCAGCCCTTATTGCGGCCTGGAAACAGCTTATCGGGCGGAATTCTCCAATGGCGATGCTGCCTCGCCGGCATTTGCATTTTGCGCCGAATATGACGCGCTCCCAAAGCTTGGTCATGCCTGCGGGCATAATTTGATTGCGGGGAGTGCCGTGGGCGCGGCACTTTTGGCTAAGCAACAGATGCTCCGTGAGAGGATATCCGGGAGAATCGTCGTTCTGGGATGCCCTGCCGAAGAGACCCGAGGAGGCAAGATTCAGATGGCTGACGAGGGCGCTTTGTCCGACATTGATGCGCTTATGATGGCTCACCCGGTCGGCGGGGACGTGGCCCGCCACGATAATGGCTATGCAGGGCTGCGTACCGCCAAAATCTACTATTATGGTAGCGGCGGCTCAGGCGTTGCCAGGTGCGGGAATCCAAATTTTGTCAATCCGCTGGACGCACAGCCATTGCTGTACCAGGCAGTGGCCTTCCGGCGGCATTATACGCCGGGTGACGTCGCACTGATTGGATGCATCCCTGACGGCGGGGAACGGGCGAACATAATTCCGGTTGAGACGCATTCCATTTATACTATCCGCAGCCAAAATCGCAAAAATCTTGCGACGACAGCAGAGATGCTCAGGACGATGGCTGACGGCGCCGCGCTTTTGACCGGGACAAAAGTGAAGTTTGAACTCAGCGGGAGGTATGAGCCGACGTTGCCGGTACACTCATTGGGCGATGTCTTTCTGGAGACAGCGAAGCTCCTGGGGATGGCAACCCGCCATGAGCGCGGCGGCTTGAACTTCGCCGCCACGGATTTTGGGAATTTTGCGCAGCTTCGTCCCGGCGTTCACGTCCATTTCCCGACCGGCGGCAAGGCAAGTCCCCATACCGAGGGCTTCACGGAATCCGCCAATGCCGATGTGGCCTACGAGAATATGTCCATTGCGTCGGTGGCTATGGCAAGCACGGCGCTGAAATACTTACGCGACTCTTCATTCCGTAGTCTTGTTGCAGAGCAGTTCAAGGCGGCAAAAGAAGAATGAAGCAAGGACATTGTTTGTTATTGTACTACTATCCGCCAACTTCTTGTTTTTTGGGAAAGATTTTCTGAAAACTTATCGCCAAGCCGTTCCTCACTCCACCCCAGGTTTCGCTTCGCTTCACCCGGGGTTATTCCTAGTGCCGCCTCCACGAGGCTCAGGCTTGGGGGCTGCCTCGCCCCAGGTTCCGCTCCGCTTCACCTGGGGTTACTCATGGTGCCACCTCTACGAGGTTGGAATGGCCCTCAGGTCATTCTGGCCAAGCGGGAGGCGACTTGAAGAGTTTCTCCACGCCACCCGGCTGTTCAGGCTGAATAGTCAAAAAAACGATAGGCCAAATCGCGAATCCGCATGCAATCCTATCCCGACGAACAACAACCATACACAAAAATTTCCGTATATTCCGTGTATTCAGTGGTTACAACAACAACCCAAAAAACAAAAATTTCGTGTCCTTTCGTGTTTTTCG
>JAAZKI010000111.1 GCA_012799905.1 Lentisphaerota bacterium
TATCGGGTCTGTATGCGAGCCATTGCTCACAATCGCGAAGCCACGCGCCAGCCGCAGGCAGTTATACGCGATATACGGATTCTTCTGAATGTCGTTTTCAAAGCCCGGCTTAGGGACAATCGCAATCGCTCGCTCCAGAATTTTCGCCTCGCGATTGGGAAAAGACCGCGACGACACCCGATACAGCCCTGCCCCGCGGCCAGAACGAGTCCGCCCCACGGCAACGATGCGTCCTACATACATGACATCCTCCTAATCATACTTTGCCTAAAAACCTGAAACCACCGTAATGCGTCACTTAACGCTAAAAGCGCGAAACAGACGGCAAGCTGATGCTTGAACTACATACGATGCCGCTGCCGCCGTCCACAACGTCCACCATGTCCACAACGTCCACATCCTTTTGCGCCGTAGGCGCTTAACCATGCTTAACCCCAGGCTTCAGCCTGGGGGGGCATACCCCCAAAACTGGCGCCTCGTAGAGGCGCTACAGAAGACTGTCCCACTACAAAACACCTAAAGTCACCCGGCTCCTGCCTGAATCTAACTTGCAATCAACCGGATAAAACATATATTAATATAGTTGTTTGAACCAAATTTGACACCCTGTTTACTTAAGCGACAGCCGCCGGCCGCCGCTTTGACACAGTTGTCCTCCTCTCTGGAATAGCCCTCTGGGCTGACAAAAGCGTTTTTGCCATCATCCTTAAGGAATCTTGCCTCCATGAATACGTTGCCCCGCTATCTTTTCTCCTGCCCAACCGCTGTCTTATTGGCTCTCCTGCTGTGGCTGCCATGCCGGTCAGCAGAAGCCGCCAGCGTCGCGCAGGCCACTGCCGCCCTGGATAACCCAGTCGGTGTCACCATCACCAAAATGGAATATTGGAAATACAAGCTGGAAAAAGAAGATGACGGCGAGCAAATCTATTATTGGTTTATCGAAGACGAGGCGGGCAACTACATCTATACCACCAGCAATGGCAACAAAAAATGGTCCGTGCTTAGCAAAACCGCCGACACTACGACCCCGGCTGTTGGCGGCTCCTGCCTCTACAGCACCGGCGTCGAAGACGGCGCCGCCGCACGCCTCTTCCTTAAAGTTCGCGGGCCAGGCACACTCTCTTATCTCGTCAAAACCTCCTGTGACGACTCAGATTCCTTTAATGCCTATGTGGATGACATAAATATGTATGATGAGTGGCAAAGCGCAACAGGATATGGTGAAGAATACACCTGGGATGAAATGGAATTAAACATTGACGGTGGCTTGGCCGAAAGCGGCGCTTACGCAGGAACCCCCTTCCATGAAATCGTCTTCGAATACTTTAAAAACGAACCGGAATATGACGGCAAAAAGAAAATTCCCGACGGGCCGGAAAAAGACGATAACCCGGATTACAAAGAAGAACTCAAATACTTCAAGGACCGCATCTGGATTGACCACGTCGTCTGGACGCCGGAGCCGGTGGACATCGCCCTGTCGCCCAATCCTAATCCGATCAATGAGGAAGAACCGCCGGAAGAGGCGGCCCTCCGCGGCGTATTCATCAACGAGCGGACTGTCAACATCGCCAGCAACGCAAAAGACGATTTCGGCTACTATATCCGCTATACGACCGATGGCACGACGCCGACGGCCGACAGCCCTGTCTACGTCGTCGAAGACGGCATCCTCCTCACCGAAACCTGCACGGTCAAAGCCAAGGTGTTTGACGACATTGCCACTGGGACGCCAACCGCCGTCGAGCCGGAAATCATGGTCTCCGGCACATTCCAGGCCCAGGCCGCAGCGCCAGTCCTGGCAGTTGACTTAGACGCCTCCACGCACGACAGCATTCTCTGCACCGCAGCCACAACTACGCCTGACGCCGTCATCTTCTATACCTTGACGCCGGACGCCGCCCCGGACACGCCGTGGCCAGAAGGCGGCCTGGTCGTCACCAAGCCAAGCCAAATCCGCGCCATCGCCAGAAGAGCCAACACCCTGGACAGCGACATTGCCAGTCTTGAGGTCATCCAAGCCGAACCGCCGACTATCACCGCAAAAGCAAACGGACAGCTGCTGCATCCGCGAGCCCAGGCCTACACGCGCGGCGACACTCTGACCATCACCATCACCGCGCCCAGCGGCAACGCCATCTACATGACTTCAACCGATCCGGCCTGGAAAACATACACCGGATCATTCCCCTTCAACGCGGGCACCATCCAAACTCGCAGCACCAGCCGGGGCACCCTGGCCAGCGCACCAGTGCAGGCAACCTTCCAACCCGCCAATCCCGACCAATCCTTCACCTTCGGCACCCCCGATAACCATGACAGCGACTTCGCTCTCCAGTACGGCTGGAACCTGATCGGAATGCCGATCAGCCCAACCCAGGAAGCCATGACCGCGCTTCGAGAAACATGGCAGGCCGTGTTCGCGGTCGACTCAACGACTAAAACCCTCTGTCGCCCAGACTGGATCGCGCAAGGCGAAGGATTCTGGCTCTACTGCGACCAGGATACGCAGACCCTGATAATCAATGGCGCCGTTCTTGAAGACACCGACCTGAATGCTGCCAAGGGCTGGCGCCTGCTCACGCCGGCTCTCGACGCTGAACCTATCCACGACGCCTGGCACTGGCTGACAGACGAAGGCGCTTATCACCAGCAGGAGCTGGCCCCGGGCCAAGGCGGCTGGAAATACTCACCCTAAACACCACATTTATAATTCATAGGCGAGGGGCGAGCCGTGGCTGCCTGGGCGCTGTTGTTTTATCTCCGTCCAGTGCCCAGGCTTTAGCTCGGGGCGATGGCCCGTAACCCAAAAAAAGCGCATCACAGGCAAAAAAACCCAAAAGTTCGTTTGCATTGCCCGTTATACAGGATAAATTATTTGTTTGTACTTAAAAACTCGTGATATCTGTTGGCCTTGAGGTTGCTTCACCTCTACTTTTTCACCTGCCAACGTGATTTTTTTTCTAAACGACGTTTGACATTCATTTTTAGGTGTATATTGTATCTGTGTTTTTCCTGAACGCTGGTGCTCTTGGCTTGGCTAGGTGTTTATCCTCCCTACCGCGCCAGGGGGATCGCAGGCATGAAAGGAGGAATAGGGAAGGAAAAATTGCAAAATCAGTTGATTTTTTAGTATTAGCACTCAATTAAGGTTCCAAGGGAAAATGGCCGGTCAACGGCCAGAGTAAAAAGGTCGAAGAAAGGATTTAACACAATGAAGAAACTTCTCGCCACTATGTTGATGGGTGTGGTTGCTGTAGCGGCCATCGCCCAGACCGCGGTCTACGATTACAAGGCCACGTTCAAGCGCATTGACCCAATCTACAAACTGCGCACCATTGATCCCGACGGCTCGGGCCCGCTCAGCAAGGCCCAGTACGTCACCGAAAGCTATGGCATCAAGAGCGACACCATCACCGGTTATGTCGTCCTGCCCATTTGCCAGGAATGCAAGGACGGCATCCTGGAGAGCTCCACGGACTTCACGGTCACCGACACTGACTTCACCCCGTTTGCCTACCTCACCCGCAAGGGCGACACGCTGACCAAGAAGAACATGGATGGTGACACGGTCACGGCCAAATACGTGGCCAAGGTTCCGGTTGAAGCCAAGGCTGCCATCTTCAAATCCACGGTTTACACTGTTACGATGACCGGCTCTTCGGACCCGGCGGTCGCCGTTCCGAAAACCATGTCGGCCTGGATGACCCTGGACTATGCGATTCCGACTGCCTCCGGCGCCTTCTTGAACCCCGGCCATGTCATTGCCAAGGCTGCCAGCAGTGATGCTGCCAACTTGCTGATCTATGGCTTCCTCGGCTTGGACAACAACTACGGCAATGCGGACGTCTACGACGTCTATGATGTCAGCGAAGGCTATGTCGTCAACAAGGGCTTCGGCACCGCCAAAGTCGTCACCACCACGACCAAAGGCTCGATCGGCGTCTGCTCGGCTGACCCCGGCTCCACCTCTTCCTGCAACGTCATCACCAGCATCAGCGGCTCCACGGCTGGCGAATTCGGCTACCAGGGCCCCTGCGGCACGACCCCGATGTGGGACCTGTGCGAAGTCAGCAACGATGGCGTGGTCAACTACGCTCCGATCGCCGGCACCTGGACCTTGAAGTACAACAAGTCCATGACCAGCAAGGGTGACACGGCTGCCCAGGAAGACGCCATCAAGGCCAAACTTGGCTGGGCAAGCGCCACGCAGCTGGAAGCCTCCAGCGCGCCCACGAGGTAATCACAAAAGAACCAAAAAGTAATTCGCGCTAGAAGCGTGGATGATTGCAAAAGGCCTTTGCGAGCAAAAGTTCGCAAAGGCCTTTTTTTTAATCAAAATGTAAGATTTTTTGTCAACGTGCAAAATGCCGCAAGGAGCACGCAACAGTACGTAGTTCAAGCTTCAGCTTGCCGTACGTAGTTCAACCTTCAGCTTGCCGTATGTACCTCGCTTGCACGAGCATGTAGTTCAAACTTTAGTTTGCTGTATGTCCCGCAGGCTTTAGCCTGCCGTACGTAGTTCAACCTTCAGGTTGCCGCATGTAGTACAGGCTTCAGCCTGCCGTTTGGCTCACTCCAGGTCGCTAACTGGCTTCACGCACGCAAGCCATGCAACCTTTGCCTATCCGCATAGTCTAATTAAACTGCTTCTGCTTCGCCGCCCTGAAGTTGCGCCTGCTTTGGCTATCCCTATTCTCCGTCATGTCCTCCCACTCTTTTCCAGGTACACCATTCATGAACAAAAAAAACCGCCTTGTCGCCGTTCTTCTGACGGTCGCCCTGCTTCTGCTGGCATTTCTGCTGGCACACTCCTCACGCCAGGCAAAGCCCGTAACGACGCCAGCGGCAAGCAACGCCGCTGCTGAGGCCGAAAGCGATGCCGCAACAAGCAGCACCGCCGCCACCCTCGCTGCCGAGGGTCACTCTACAACAGCGGCCAAGGCAACGCCAGCGTATATAAAACTCGGGGCGCCACTAGCCAACTCCCCGGAAGAACAAGCCGTTCTCGTCGAATTGCAAGATTTGATGGACGACGCTGGCCGGCATTCAGAGGCCAAAGCCAAAGCCATAGCGATGGCAGCCTCGGGGTCTGACCTGCAACAGATCGCTGCTGTCAACGCCTTGCGCTGGATTGGCGGTTCGGACGCTAAGAAAACACTTACCCAACTGATGGGCAGCGCCGGCGAAGAAGTGTCTGGCGAAGCCCTGCGTGCTCTCACCCATCTGCTTACTGAGGATCTGGTGGCGGAACGCCCTGACCCCTTTGATCCGGCGCTATGGAAAGATGCCATCCAGAACGCCTACAACGATGCCGAGCGTGAATCCCTTTTCGTGCTGCTAAGCGCACATCCACCTAAGGATGTCGTCCCAGTTCTTCTTGACCTGCAAGAAAGCAAAGACAACAGCTTAGCCGAATTGGCCACTGAATACCTCGAAACCAACACCAACGGAACGGAAATCCTGAACCGCGAACAAGGCGAAGAATGGCTGGCAGAACACCTGCAAGAACAGGAAAACATTAAGACAGAGGAAGAGTTGGAAAAGGAACGCGACGCCGCCACCAACCCCCAGGACCTGCCGCGTTTCGCTGAACTGAAACGAATACTGGCCGAAGAAGCGGCAAAGGCAGAAAATACCGAAAACGCTGAAAAAAAAGATTAATCGTTTATGATCCCGAATATTCATTGGTGGTATGCCAGGCCTGTTCAGACGCCTTGCCGACAGGCGCTATGGTTCCTGCTGATGCTGTTGGCGGCAATGACTCTACCAGCTCCGAAAGCAGTCTGCCAAGCCGCTGCGACGGCTCCGCCAGCGCTGCCGCAAGAGGCTGCCGACGGGGCAGACCAGCAGCCCCAGCCCACGGCTCCGCGCCTAAGCATCACCCAAATCATGGCCGGCCTGCAAAAGCAGGACATCGCCCTGCAAGTGGGGAGCATGTCTCTGACCTGGGAAGAATTGCAGCCGCTAGTCAAAAAATCTCCTGTAGCGGATTCTGAAAGTGCCAAGACCGCCGAGGAAAACTACGAACAGAGGGTGCGCGCCCTGCTGCGGCGCCTGGCCATCCGCGGCCTGTTTCTGCAAGAAGTCCGCGCTCGCAGTCTCACCGTGAGCGCAGAAGAAAAACAAGCCAATTTGCAAGAGCTCCAGAAAGGCCTGAAAGAGGGAGCAAGCAATATGAGCGTCGATGACTTCCTCTCCAAATTCAGCACTTCCGAAAGCACCCTGTTGGCCCTGACTGTCGATGACGCCCAGAAAATCGTCAAATTTGGCAACCAGCTGTTTGCCTTGATTACAATCAACGACGCTGAAATCGAACAGCAGCGCCGCCGTGACCAGGGAATGCGTGACTTGCTGAAGCGACAAAATGAACAGCGCCGACAGCAACTGCGCGAATTGCTGGAAGACCCCGACCTCAAAACCGACGAAGGCTTTGCCAAAGCAGCACGACGCATATCTGAAGGCGTCGAAGCCAGGCAAGGCGGTGAGTTGAACATGCTTTTCACCCGCGACGAACTGGCCAAAATCAACCACCTTGACGCGTTCACCCTCACGACCGGGCAGACTTCCGGTCTTCTGGAAACTCCGACCGCGTTCCGAATCATGCGCGTCCTGGCCGAAGTTCCGCAGGAAAAGGACGGCGAACCGCCGCGTCTCCGCGTCGCCCAGCTGCTGTTCATGAAATTTCCCGAGGAAGACATCACGATTGAGGAAACAAGAGAGAAAATCCTCCTCGAAAAGAAAAAACAGGTTATAGACACGGCTGGTCGGGCGCTGTGCCAGCGCTACCCAGTCTCCACGCCGATTTTTCCACAGGGTCTATGGTAAATCAAGCCGCTCACTGCTATATTACAACAAGTTGCACAACCGCCTATACCTATATGCTCGCGTCGGACGCCTATCCTATGCCAAGCCACAACCCAGCCGCGCCAAACCATGGCGTCCGGCATTGCGTGCAA
This sequence comes from Lentisphaerota bacterium, assembly GCA_012799905.1. Classification (GTDB taxonomy): domain Bacteria; phylum Verrucomicrobiota; class Lentisphaeria; order Oligosphaerales; family Oligosphaeraceae; genus JAAZKI01. Next base: position 6,960 of record JAAZKI010000111.1, read on the forward strand.
ACGCCGGAGTGAGGACTGCCCCGTAGACACCCTCAGACCGGCGCCGGCATTGTCGCGTCCATTACAGAAGGGCATACCCTCTCATCCCCCTTGAGCCGCGCTGCTGGCCTGAGCGCGAGATTGCCAAGCCCTGATAGCTCGCACCTTTCACGTACGTTCACAAACTGCTGAGGTTTTCTTCATGCGCATGCCATCCTCCTCTCGCCGCCTATGTGCGAACCTTGCCATCCTGTTGCTCATCTTCGCCGGAATACCTACGCTGTTTTCACAAGCCGCCTGGGGGACTTGGCACACCGGCAGCAACACGCTGGCAGCCGCCAAGAAAATGGCCCGAGACAGCAACCGCCCACTCCTCGTCGTCGCCGGCGCAATCAACTGCGCCCATTGCGAAACCCTGGAAGAAAACGTCCTGCACACGGCGGAAATGCACAATTTCGCCTACAACAACAAGGTCGTCCTCTTCGAATGCCGCGATCTGCAAAAGCTCAGCGACCGCCTACATGTAAACTACGGCAAAGCCTGCGGCATGTCAAAGACTTATCCGTACTCTTTTCTCTTCCGCGTCAACCCAGACGCGGACGTGACCAATGTCAACTGGAAGTCCCTGGACCCCTCAGAAGTCACCCTGCTGACGGTGGCATCCGGCCCATACGCCGGCAGCAAGAGCGGGTTCACTTACGCCGCCGCCAAATCGATCAACGGCATCCGCATCGAAAACGAGGCGAATTGGAAGGCTTCAACGTATATTGAGGTACTGAAGAGCTACTTCCCGAATCAGCAGTGGGCGACTATCGTCCCCCCGGCTGGCGGCGACGATCCACCGCCCGGCGGCGACGACCCACCGCCCGGAGGTGACGATCCACCTCCCGGCGGTGATGACCCGCCTCCGGGTGGCGACGACCCGCCGATAGGCCCTATTGATGACAGCCTTTGGGGCGGCATCTGGCTGCAGACTAATCAACTCGCCCAGGCCAAAGCCTATGCCCTCGCCAACAACCGCCCGCTCCTCGTCGTCGCCGGCGCCATCAACTGCGCCCATTGTGACAGCCTGGAAAGAATGGTTCTGCACACAGCGGAATTCCGCAACTACGCCAAAGAAAAGAAAATCGTGCTTTTCGAATGCCGTGACCTACAAAAGCTCAGCGACCGCCTGAGCGTGAACTACGGCAAAGCCTGCGGCATGTCAAAGACTTATCCGTACTCTTTCCTCTTCACCGTCAACCCCGGCGCTGACCTGACTACTTCCGATTGGAAATCCCTGGACCCCTCTGAAGTCACCCTGCTGACGATTGCGTCCGGCTTCTATGCCGGCAACAAGAGCGGGTTCAACTATGCCGCCGTCAAATCAATTAACGGCATCAAGCTTGAAGCCGAAGCGAATTGGAAGGCGGCGACGTATATCGCCGTCCTGGAGTCCTTCTTCCCGAACCAGCAATGGGCGACGATCAATCCGCCGGCCGCGCCGCCGCTGTCCGGCTACGAAAACGCCATCAACCTGGGAAGGATACCCAGCCTGGAGTATCCCCCGGCGACTGCCTCCAAGTGGATCACCTATTCAGTCAACCAGTCGCTGACGACAGCCGTCAACGAAAGATGGTACAAATTCACCGGCGACCTGAACAAGCGCTATGTCTTTTCCGCCAAGGACATCATCAATGCCAACCCGGGCGTCAATATCACGTTTACGCTCTATGCCAGCACGCTGGTCAACGGCGTCAGCACGCCCAAAACCCCGGCTCTGAAAACAGTCACTTCCCTTGGCTTTGACGCACTGGACCGCGGCATCCAAGTTGACATGTCGACCGGAACCGCCACCAACCTGACTTTCCTGCTGCGAATCAAACATGACGACAGCGCCCCGATGAACGATATGTTCTACACCCTGAAGGTGCACGAGGCTCAACGAGCGCCAGCGCCGGGAACCGTCACCAACCCGCATTGGGCCGGCGCCGTTCCAGGTCAATGGACCATGGACCGCACTGCCGCCGAGGCTCAATCCCTGATTGACGGCAAGCCAATCATCTACTTGTTCAGCGGCCTCCTCTGGTGCCCGTACTGCGTGGGCTTAGACCACAACGTTCTGCAAACGCCCGCCTTCGCAGCGGCAACCGCCAATGCCTACCTGGTCGCCCTCGATAACCGCGACCGCTATGGCAACGGACCATCCCTGCTCCGCGATAACACGACCGGTGGTTACCTGGAAACCAATAGCATTGACGAGAACGAGGCCGAGGCCAAGCTGGAAGACAATATCGCGGTGCAGAATGCCCTGGCCTTGCCCACGGCAACGGCATGGGGACCGGGCGACGCCTGGAAAAAAATCGGCTATCCGACGCTGGTCTACTGCGTCCCAACGGCGGGGGGCACCCGCGCGACATTCAATGGCCTGGCAACCGTCGGCCGAATTTCCGGCGACTATGAAGCCGACTCGGTCATCGCTAAGTTGAACGACTTGGCCATCATGGCGGCAGACGGCTTTGTCGAGGACAACACCTTTGCCAGCCTGAGCACCCAGGAGATCGGCACGGATTCTCCGGTCAACTCCCGCATCGGCGGCAGCCTGATCGCGGCTGACTGGTGGCAATTCACGGTCTCGCCGGACATGGCAGCCGCCTTCACCGCCCAGAGTGACAATCCGCCTGCTGAAGCCATGATCACCTTGACGGTCTACAGCGAAGACGGTCTGACCGCCCTGAAAACCTTGACCGCACCGGCCAACGTCGCCGCTCGCCTGGATTTCGCGCCGCCGATGTCGACCGGCGGGACGTTCTGGCTGCGAGTCAGCGCGACCGGCGCCAATGCGAGTTTCGCCTATACGCTCACTTTCGCAGAAGCCAGCCTCAACTACAAACTGGCCATGGCAACCGAAGAAATCTACGTCTCCCGACGCCACGAGGAGGCAACTGTCACAGTCCGCATCATTGAGCAAAAAGCCAACGACCAGGATATACGCTTCCGCTACCGGGTCATCGCCGCCCCCGAAAACGCCCTAAATGAATTTTACTTCACTGCAACCGACTGGAGCGAAGTGACCATACCGCATGCTGACAAGCCAGCCGGAGAAATAAATCTGACCGCGGCTTACCATATTCCCGCCGAAGTCCCGCTCTGGACCGACAGCCGTGATTTCATCATCGAAATTGACGCCGTCGCCGGTGGCAATGCCCAGGTTGACGGGACTGCGTCCAGAACCATAGTCAAAGTCATGTCCACCACGGTCTTCGCGCCACGTCCAACCGTCACCAGCTTCGATCTGATCAAAGACGTCCCAGTCAGCGGACTGGTCTTCCCGGTCTGCGTTGGCGGCACAGCTAACAACGTCCTCCTGCCTGGGGCAGACGCAGCCCTGCCAGCCGGCCTGAATGTCGAATGGGTGGATGACCCGGCTCAACCCCGCATCGTCATCAGCGGTGCGCCGACCGAGCTGGACGCCGTCGGCAAAACAGTCCGCCTGGGCCTCTTCACGGATATCGACCACGTCGACAACTTGGATGTGCACTTCACGGTCAGCGACATGCCGCCCTCGGGCAGCATAACGGCATTTGCAGGCTATCTGACCAGCATGCTTGACGACACCGCCGCCCGCGCCATCCGCGGCGATATCAAAATAGACAACGATTTGAATGGCCCGATCGGCAAAATCACCCTACGCGTCGCCACCCAGGACACCGCCGCTCCGGTCGAGTTTGAATCAGAAAAATGGACGAGCTACTCCCCTGCCGCCGGCAACCTCGTGCTTGACTTGGTCGATAACGGCACTGGCGCCAAGTTGCTTCTGTACGTAGCTCCTGATGGCAACATCTGCGGCACCTATACCTCCCCCCAGGCGATTCCTTATTCCATCCATGCGGCGGCCCGTTCCGACATTCCGGAGGAATATGAAGGCTACTACACGGTCGCCCTGCGGGAATTGAACGAGGACGATACCTATAATTTCCATGGATGGCTGCAAGTCGACGTCAACGCTGCCGGCGTCGTCACCTATCAGGGTGAAATGATTGACGGCACGGCGATTGGCCCGCAAACGACCTATATTACGCCCAGCGTCAACATTGATGTGGCGCCCGATAAAAAACCCTATGGAGACCTGATTTTCTTCCAGCCCCTGTACTGGTCGGAAGAGCTGGGCAAATTCAGCGGCCGCCTGGCCGGTCGCCTGGTCATCTTCCCCAAGACCGACCGCGAGGGCGAAGGCATCAACGACGCTTGGATTTCCGCTTGCTATGGCAATGAAGTCGACAACCCCATCTGGGAAAAATCCGCCCACGACTATGTCTGTCTTGACCCCTGCGGCACCGTCTTTGACTCAACCTGCTCAGTAGCGGCGCAGGTTGACCCGGACTCCGAGTCGCCGTACTTCTATTTCAACGTCCAGACGCCTGCTGCGCCGGGAATTGTCATCCCGGATCACATCCTGCTGGAGGAAATCCCCGCCACCCCTGCCATGACGATTGCTGCAGAAGGAATCCTGGCGGCAGAACTAAGCGACTTGGCATACAACAAGGACACCGGCGTCCTCACTGGAACCATCAACGTGCTGAATGCAGCCAATGGCAGCGCCCTCAACAGAACCGAATGCGCCATCCGCGGCATTCTGACCCCGATCACCTCAGACTGCTGCCGAGAAACCGCTGACCTGGCAGTCGGCTACGGCTATTTCGACCACCAGAACGCCACCTATATCATCACCCTGAACGCGACAGCTGTCCTGGCGGCCGAAGCGCCAACCCTCGTTGACCTGGAAGGCCAAGCCGGCCCTGACTTCAATGTCGTATTCCAAAAGGCGGCTGTCAGCCTGACGATTGACGCACCAACCCAGAAAGTCCTCCGCCGAGAAACCGACCTAGATGGAAACACCAGTCTATTCCTGTATGACTGGACTGACGAGTATGAAACAAACAAGGAGTTCACGCTCCCCACCCTCAGGCAGGAATTCGTCGGCCTGGAAGACGGCAAGGCCGAAAGCGACATCCTGGCCATTCCCCTGACGCCAGCCGAAGCGGTCGCCACTTTTGCTGTGCCGGATGCAGACGGCAATGTCCCGGACGGCGCCATCGCTGTCCAGCCTGGCTGGAATCTGCTCGGCGTTCCCTGGGACATCAAACTGGCGGCCGACTATGTTCCCGGCCCCGGCTGGAAGGCCTGCGATCCGATCCAGAACGCATTTGTCCCAGCCAGCGCCCTGGAGACCGGCGCCGCCTATTGGATTTTCATCAAAGACAACACCCTGCCTTTCGACATTCCCGGACTCTTGCTAATGCAGCCGACGCCAATGCCGCCGGATGCCCCCGCCGAATGGCGCTGCATTGCCGATCCAGGCCAAGGCACGCGCTGGTTCTGGGTGGATGGACAGTTCACCACCGATCCACCGGAACAGCCGAAGTGGCAAGGCGTATGGCACTATCCTGACCACTAATCCGCAGATGGACAATAAGTAGCGGCCAGCCGCTGCGGAGCGAGAGCACTGGAGCAGATGCAACGGGTCGGACGAAGCCCAGTCGCTGCCCTCCCGCGTCGATGACCGCCATCAGACACATACCCAAGGAACAACCTCAATGCCCCCTGTCATATTGCGCCTACTGACCAGTCTTATCGTCTTGCCCCTGCTGGCTACCGCTATCTTAGCCCAAGACGCGGCAGCGCCCCCTGCTGATGCCCAAGACCTGGTCGAACAACAGGAACAGGCCGCACAATCGCCAACGGAAAAACCGACTTCCACAAAAACCCCGCCGCTGCAACTGCCGGACAATGCTGATGAAGTCAACCTGGGCAAACTGATGGACCGGGAGCGCCGCCAGTTCACGGTGAAATTGCGCCATGCTGGCGACAAGCCGCTTGCCATTCGCTTTGTCCGCAGCACCTGTCCTTGCATCGAAATCGTCAACGCTCCTCAGCCATTCACCCTGGCGCCCGGAGCGGAGATGACAATTGAGGCCATCCTCAAAGCCAATGTCCTGTCAGTGAAGCCGTTCGCTCGCCTGATTATGGTCAATGTCGAGAATTACGATCCCTATTTTGTCAAAATCGTCGGCGACATCGCCAAAAATGTCAGTTTTGATCCAGCTCCGGTAATTCAGCTGGGCAACTTTATCGGTCTGACGACATCCTGGACCCGCACCATAACCTTGAAGTTCGACTTTCCCGAGGGCAAGCAGATTGTGCTGGAGCAGCCTGAGGAAAACAAGCTTTTCAACTTAACCCTGTCGTCTCCGGCACCCAACACCTTCACAGTCGCGGCCACGCCCAAACTGCCGCTGCCGGCCGGCAAGTTGAATGAAATCATCACCCTGCCCACACGGGGCATCGACGGCTATGGCCCGGTTCAAATCGCCTTCCGCGGCACTGTCACCGGCTGGGATGTGACCGTCGATGAGCGTATTATCAACGTCGACACAACCCCAATCGAACCGGGTAAAGGACACACCGCTGAACTGAGCATCATCCCGCGCAGCGAAGCGCCGCCATCCCGCAGCATTGCACGACGCTTTGGCGGCGGCAGACACACCAAAAAGGACGACCGAGTAGCGGAAAACCACGTTGAAAACGAAGAGCAGGCAGCCGGAGAGATGAAAAGAAAAGCCACTTGGCAAGACATTGCCAAGACCATCACAGCGAACCTTCCTACAGGCTGCACCATGGAAATCACTCCGGAAGACACCTGCATCAAACTGCGCCTAAACTTTCCTGAACAATTTTTCGCCCAACGGAAAAGGTATTCAGCCAGCGTCATGCAAGACAAAAAAGTCATTGGCCGCCTAGTCATCGTCGGCAAGTGAAGCCCGCCTGCGGCAAGATTAGGGGCTTTTTCTAGGGGCGAGGGGCGAGGGGCGAGGGGCGAGGGGCGCTGTTGTTTTACCTCCGTTCAGTGCCCGGGCTTTAGCCCGGGGCGACATTCCATCCGTGGTTCTTTTTCTGTAAATTCTCTAGATTATGCCGCGTCCTTTAGCGAAAACCCTCCTTTGCCTTGCTCTGGCAATTTTTTCCCTCTCCGGCTTTTCCAGCCTGGCGGCTGAGCGCAGCTGGGTGGCTATATTCGGCACGGCTGATTGCGAAGACTGCGCGGCCGTCAAACGTCAATGGCAGGAAGAACTCACCGCGCCGGAAGACCCGGTGCTCATTTTCCTGGACATCGCGCATCCGCCCAACTATCGGCGCTTGGAACAAATCGAAGCCGCCTTGAAAATTCCGGCCCAAGGCGCGTCATTTCCCATTTTTCTGGTCGGCAACCGGCTGATCGACAATATTGACGCCTTCTATGAGCTGGGAGACGAGCTTTTCGAACTGGCCACTGTCCAGCCGTCAGACCCAGCGGTTCAGGCGGTCACTAAACCGCTGGCGACTGCCGCAGCCACAGCCAGCGCCCCGGTCGTCGATCTGCTCTGCCCGGAGGATGCATCCACGCCGGCAACGACAGCTGCGGCGACGACGATAGTCACCCCGCGCCTTCTCTATTTCTTCCAGAAAAACTGTAAAAAATGCTCGCGCCAGGAAAAAGAGCTGGAGCTTCTCTTAGCCGATTTGCCGGAATTGACAATTGATCGTTTTGACGTTGCCACGCTCGATGGCCTGGCCATTCTGCGCCGAGCCATGAATCATTTCCGGCTTCCCACCGACGACACCCGCAACCTGGCGCCAATGCTCTGCTGGCAGGATGGCTTCATCACCGGTCGACTGGCCGACGCCGCTGAACTCAAAAAAGCCCTGGCGCGTTACCGCGAACCCTACGAGACCTTCTGGCAAGCGCCCGTCAGCGACGCGGAACGGCAAGCCGAAAAAAACCTCCAGCAACGCCGCCTGGGCAAAGGAGCCATCGGTCTCATCATCAGCGCCGGTCTTATCGACGGCTTCAACCCCTGCGCCTTCGCCACCTCGATCTTCCTGCTCAGTTACCTGCTGTACCTGAAACGGCGCCCCCGCGACATCGCCCTGGTCGGAGCATTCTTCTGCCTGGGCGTCTTCCTGACCTACGTCCTGTTCGGCGTCGGACTGTCCTTTCTCATCGATATCCTCAACCGAGCCGCCTGGATGAAAACTATCATTTACGGCGGGCTGGGAATCGCCGGCGTCATCCTCGCGATCGGCCACCTGCGCGACGCCCTGCGCTACCGACGCACCGGAAAAACAAAAGACATGGCTTTAGGGCTGGACAAGCAGACCCACCAGCGCATCCACACCTGGATCAAGCGCCTGACCGACCATAAATCCTGGCTGATGATACCGGCCGCTCTGCTGCTCGGCGCCATCGTCTCCAGCATGGAACTGGCCTGCACCGGCCAAATCTATCTGCCCACGCTTGCCGCCATCAATGCCGACGGCATCAACCTCCGAGCCGTGCTGCTGCTGCTGCTCTACAATTTCTTCTTCATTCTGCCGCTGGCCATCATCACTGCCTTGGCGGTGATGGGCGTCGGCGCCCAGCCGGTCGCAGCCTGGGCCCGCAAGAACGTCGTTGCCACTAAGGTCGCCATGGCGGTTTTGTTTGCCTGCCTGGCCGTACTGATGTTCTCGCTGATTTGACCTTCCCGGGCACTTCCTGAGCCTCCTGGTCAATGAACTGAGCCGCCGGCAGCTCCAATGCAATCGGGGAAGTCCTGGCACTGCCATTGCTCCCAATAACGCCGCATCGGCTTGCCGCAGGCAGGACACGGAGGGACGACGCAGGCGACCCGCAGCCATTCGCCCCGACTCGTTTCCAACCAGTCCTCCACCACCGTCAAGGCAGCGCCGACATGACGCTGGCGATAGCCGGCCAACTCCGTCGCCAGCGCGGCCAAACCCTGCTTAGTCAGCACCAGCAAGGCATTGGCGACTTCGAGCCGGTCCATGCTCTCCAGCCAGAAAGCCAGGCGTCGGCGCAAAATCTGCACGTAATGCCAACAAGCCTGCTCCGGCAATTCGCCGTCGTCGCAGACAGGCGCATACGTCGATGACGCCAGCCGCATATAGGCAGCCGACTGGCAACTCCATGGCAATGCGCCGCCGTCAATAAGAAACATCTCCCATTCGCCAAGAAGCAAAGTCATCTGGCGATAACCGGCAGCGAGACACATGACTTCTGCATCAGCATCAGACAGCTGACGCTGAATGACCTCCAGCACGGATTGCCAAGCCTGCCGAGCCAACGCGGTCAAAGAACGCGACCGAACAGCTTCCGACGGCGACGTGAAACGCTGGCAAAACGACAACGTGCCTAAATGAAGGACCGTTGCCAACGCCGCGCTACGAAGCAAATAATAACTGCACTGATACTCTGGTCTGAGGCCAGCTTCCATATACCGCCTGCCGTGCCATACGTGAATTCGATAACTCCAGACGAACAACACGTAAAATATAGCGCAAACAGACGAAAGAGCAAAGAAAAAATATTCGTAACAAGCTCACTATCATAACGTTGCATACAGAATCACGAGCTTTGCAACGGCTGCATGGAAAAGCGGCTTTTTTTAGGGGCGAGGGGCGAGCGGCGAGCGGCGAGCGGCGAGGGGCGAGGGCTTTTTTTAGGGGCGAGGGGCGAGCGGCGAGGGGCGAGGGGCGAGCGGCGAGCGGCGAGGGGCGAGCGGCGAGCGGCGAGATGAGGGTGCCTAGGACTACACGCCGCAGCCTCTAGCCACCACGTCCACCATGTCCACATCTATTTGCGCCGTAAGCGTTTAACCATACTTAACCCCAGGCTTTAGCCTGGGGATAGGCGTACCCCCAAAATGGTGCCCAGTAGGGGCACTACTAGGCGTCTATCAGCACAATCACTGTGCCAAATCTCCCTTTCTGTCACAGGATTTCACAGATTGGCCCTATTTTAGACGTCATCCAAATATTCCCACATTTCATTTTGAAGCAGCCAGATCGGGTCGGCATTGCGGCGGATGAAATCCTCGATTTCCGCTTCCTCTTTTGCCGAGGGTTCGCGTCTCACCCTTTTTTGCTTACCGTTCAAAAAGACAATCATGAATTCTTGGCGGTATTTATCTCTGGCAGCGCGCTGTTCGGCTGTTAATTTCTTTTTCGGTTTTTTACTCATACCCACCGTCCTGCCTCAACCTCGTTTTTGGAGGAATTCCTGGAACCTGGCGAATGATTCGCCTTGTTCGCGGACAGCGTCCAACAGGGGAATAAGAGCCTCCAGGATCAAAATCTGCCGTTCCCAGGCTTTGGCGTATTCCGGCGGCATGACCGCCTTGAGTTCAGTCGGGGCTTCCGCGCCCGTCTTGACGCTTTGCATTGCCTGCGCCAAAGACGCCAAATCCACGCGCTGATTCTGCATGGCGTCAGCCAAAGGCGCCAGGTCAAGCCGCTGGTTCTGCAAAGCGTCAACCAAAGGCGCCAGGTCAATCCGCTGATTCTGCAAGGCGTCAACCAAAGGCGCCAAATCAATCCGCTGATTCTGCAAAGCAGTCACCAGCGGCGTCAAGTCGATTTTCAGATTGTCCTCGCTCTGCGCCTTTGACTGGCGCGTAGCCAGAACTTCGCCAAGGCGGTCAGCGGCCTGGGCAAAGCCGCTGTCCAACGAACTGCGGACCTGCCCCAGACCAGCGCTGAACGCCGATAATTGCGCCATGAGCCGTCCAAAATCATTCGCATCATCCAAGCCGGAGAGATTCTTCCGCCGGGTGAATTCGGCCTTGATGTCGTCCCAGCGCAGTTTTTCCGCGGGCGTCAGGCATTGCATGATTTCCTTGGCCTTGAGCAGATTGCTTTCCGCGCCGGTGGTCAGGGTCTGGGCCTCATTGCGGTAATGGTCAAGGATGACCTGGTCGACTTCCTGCTCGCTCATGATTGGGAATATCTTTTCCGCCATGCGGTTCATGTTGCGGTACGAGCCTTGCAGTCGGAACGGCGGTTCAGTGCGATACTCGTCCTGCTGCGCCGCCGAATAAATATACTGCTGGTTGACCTTGAGCACGATATCCCGCACCCGGAGCAAATGCCTGACCGTCTTGACGACGTCATCCAGCTCGCCGGGCGCATAAGATTCCACGAAGGAAACGCCTTCGATGCCGCCGCGCTCAGCGGCCAGCGCGAAGTTGGCCATGTCTGCCAGATTGCCGCCCTGGTTGTTCCAAGCCGCCAAAACCGGATTGGAGGTCATGGCGTTTTCCAGGAAACTGAGCGCAAAGACCTCGGCATGAGCCTGGCTGATGTCGCCGAGATTGTAGGTGTCAGCGCGGTTCGCCAGCATGTCCGGCACTTTGAACACGCCGCCGCTTTCCGTATAGGGATTGCCGGCCATGACGACCGCGACCTTCTTGCCGCGCAAATCATACGTCCTCGCCTGGCCATCAATAACGCCCTCAATCTTGCGCTGAGCGTCGCACAAAGAAATGAACTTCTGCAAGAATTCCGGATTCAGGTGCTGGATATCGTCGAGGTAGATCATCACATTATTGCCCATGGCGAAGGCGAGATTCAATTTATGCAGTTCTTCGCGGGCGGTCGCATTCGGCGCCTCAGCCGGGTCCAAAGAAAGAACTCGGTGGCCGATGGCCGGGCCATTGACTTTCATAAAGGCCAGACCCAAGCGCTCCGCGACATATTCCATCAAAGTAGTCTTGCCATAACCGGGCGGCGAAATAAGCAGCAACAGCCCCATTTGATCACTGCGCCGACGCGGCCCAGCGGCACCCATCTGCTTGGCAAAATTAGCGCCGATAAAACGCAAATAGACCTCGCTGAGCAAGCGATTGCGGACAAAGCCGCCCATGGTGCGAGCCTTGAACTCCGACAAACGCAGACGCTGGCGGCGCGCTTCCAGCAGTTTGCCGCGGAGGTGCTGATAATCGCGGAAGCGCGGCGCCTGCCGAGAACGGAAGTCTTCCAAGCGCAACAGGAAGGTATCAAGCTGCCACGTCAGTTTCCCCTCCTGCACCAGCGGGTGCACTCCGCGCAGACCGCTGACCGTGGAGCTGACTGCGGCTGACATGCCGTCAGCCAGCAGCATCTTCGGGCCGGCGCTGACCAAGGTCGTCATCTCCCAGGCAAAATGACTATCAGCGGCTTTGTTCCGGTGTTCCAGGAATGCTGTCACCCAGTCGTAGGCCAAGGCGATGCGCGCGCCTGGCGACGACAGCGACGACAGGGTCTGCTCAAAACGCTTTTCCGCGTGATGCTCCCGCAGGACGCTACGGAATTCTTCAGCTAGGGCGACCGCCTCCGCCGTCATGGTAAACCGCAGCTCCTCCTGGTCCTGAAGCTCATAAAAAAGATATTCCGCCGCCTGGTCCAGAGCCGCCGCTGGAAATGGCAGCCGGGCCAGTTCCGAAAATTCAGTCAGCAATTTCTTCAAGTCCGTGACATAGACCGAATGGATTTCCTGCTGTTCGAACATAACAGCGCGCTCGCCAAAGCTGCGCAGGCGTTCGCGCCAGGCGTTTTTCCGGTCAGTGTCTGGATGAAAGCACCAGCACAGCACAGCCCAAGACCGGCCAGCGCTGGCATAGCGCAGCAGCCCGCAGCGGTCATGCAAGATGATCAGCTCACGCAGAATCAGCGCGGCGTCATAATCATGGACGCCGCGTTCGTAGCCCTCGTCATAGCGCTGCGCCGCCTCGACACGCACCAGTTCAACCAGCTCTCCTGGCGCACCGGCGTCTGCCCCGCGTTGGCTTGGAATTGCCAGTTGCCGCAAGCTGTCCAGGGTCAAACCGCGTTCGCCATGCTGAGCCCGGCGGAAGATGTCATAGGCAAGGAATTCGGCGCGATAGACGTCCGGAGCTTCGCTCGGGAGCGTCCTAGTCCACATATCCCGGCAGGCGGCCAGCTCGGGGTCGCGCACCGACTCGCTGAAATCCGTACCGGTCAAATGCAGGCAGAGTTCGCCTTCGCGCACAATTGTCGTCAATTCGAGAGGCTGCTTGTTGACATGGAATTGGTGTTCGCCCAAGGTCACGGCTGAGCCGTCAGGCGTAAAGATATCTTGCCGGTCTCGCTGTTGTCGCAGCAGGGCTTCCCGGGCGGCCTTGAATTGTCCGTCAAGGTCATCAGCCTTGACCGATTCCTCCATCTGGCGCAGTTTGGTCACGCAGTCGATGAATTTCATCGCCATCGCGTCAGTCTGGAAGCACGCCGAGATGGCTGCTGGTTCGGTCAACGACTCGGCCCTGGCCTGAATCCCCTTCAGGATGCGGAGGGCCGTTGTCTGGAGGCGCTGAGCATGAGCCTGGCGTTCATCGTCAAGCTGTTGCTTGCGGGCATTGAAGGCGGCGACGATTTCCTCGCGCTTGTCCGTCAAGCGGGTCAAAAATTCATCATACTCGGAAAATCTGCCTTCCAGTTCCTCCAGGGTGATCATAACCCTGGTCAGGAATTCATCGCATTTGGCCGGTGTGTCGGACATGCCGATGAGGTTGGCGACGCTCTGGGACAGGAGCTTGAACTGCGCCGCGAATTCCACCCGGGCTTCCTCTTGGCCGAGTTCGCGGAAGCGGTGAAGTTGGGCTGCGCGCAGGCGATTGACGCCGGCATAGACGTCAGTGATGTTATTGATAATGTCGGCTGCCCGAACCGGGTCATCCATCTGCAAATTATTGACGACCTCGGTAAGCAAATCCAGGCGGACTGCCAGCGCATCCAGTTCTTCCTGGATAGGCTTGAGATCAGCCCCGCGAACGGCATTTTTCTGCCGCTCGTCCAATTCGGCCAACGCTTCGACATAGACCCGCAGGGCGTCATCGTCGCCGAGGCAATCAAGGCAAGCCGAGGCAATCTGCTGGTTGAGTTCTGCCAGCCGCGCCTCCAGTTCGTCGACCTTATCCTGGTCAGCATAGCGAAGATTGCGCAGCGCCACGGTCTGCCCGCGCTGGATACGAAGCCGGTCAAGGGCGCGGATATAGTCGTCAATGCCGCTGCTGGCAGCGCTGGCAGCCAGCTCTGACTCCAGGTTGCGCACGGCCTCGGCGCTGGCTTCCAGCTGACGCACATGATCAGCTCGGATGCGCAGCACTTTTTCGTATTCGCCGACAGCGGCGATGGCGGTGGTGCGGATGTCCTGGACGACTTTCTTCAGGTCGCCGGCTTCGTCATGTCCGAGCCAGTGATACGCATCCAGCATACGGCGGGAAGCCCGGATCAGCTCCTGGTAGACCCCGAGCGTGATGGTGTCATGACGAATCAGGCGGCTCAGGCCATAGCCTTCGGCAATGCCTCGCACCAGGTCGCGATTGCCGATTTTCGACAAATAGCACTCGGTCCGAGCCGGCGCCTGGAAGCTGTCAGCGCAATACGGCGTCTGCCAGATTTGCATCGGGTGATGCAGCCGCGGTTCGTCGTCTGGCGCTGAAAACACGACCATCCGGCCATTATCGAACAAACAGTAGCCGTGGCAATTCAACGGCGCTGACAGATGCTTGGCAATGATGTTATAGGACAGCATGACATGCCATCCTTGCTGCGGCTGGTAGAACACATACAGGAAATCCTCGCCATTTGGGGAGCGGATGCATTCCAGGAACTGCATATCCTCGGCCGGCCCGTCAAATTCCCGCAGTGTCCCATCGGCCAGATAGCAGCCGCGTGGGAAGACCAGGCCCTGGTTCTCCGGCAGACGCACACAGGCGTAGGCGATGGCATCGACGCGCCGAACCTTGCCGGTATGCTTGTTATAGATGAAATGGCGCCAGTGCTCCTCCCGGTATGGACGTATGCGCAGCAGCAGCAACGCATCGACCCAGGCAAATTGGATGACAGCGTCGTCCAGGCCCTGGTCGCGATCCTCGACCGGTTCCGACAGAATGCCCTCGCTGGTGTTAGTGTTGTTCTCGGCTTTGATCGTCAAATCGCCGCGAATGCACTCCACATACAGCGTGTTGTCGATATTGATATGTGGATGAGCGCCAGTGACATGGTGTTCGCGCGTCGCCGTCTGCCAGACCTGGGTCTGCTGCGGCGGAAGCAGGTAGTCGGAATCGCCATGATCATCCAGATAAGTCAGCCCGCCCTGGTCGCTCAAGGCAAAACGGAAGACTTTGACATCCTGGCAAGATGCCCCGTTCTGGAAAACGAGAAGAAGCTGCCCAGGGCGCTTCCAGAATTGCAGGAAGCGAGCCGTCTTATAGTAGCGGTACAGCTCCTTGAAGTCCTTAACAAAACGCGGGTCGTCAAACAGCTGCGTTGGTGCGGGGCGCAGCGCTTCGCCGTCAAACAAGTGGGTGCTGAAAACGTCCTCAAGCTCAATCTCCGCTCCACGTCTGACGCCGACGTTGTAGCCGAGGACAAGTTGATTGCCGATGCTGACAAGGTCGCGGGGCACGCAGTTTTTGGCCGTGGTCACGCGATCATCGCCGACGAGCTGGCTGTCCTGACCGCCGAATAATTCCCGGCGACGACTGTTAAGGCCGCTCAGACGCCGATTCAATTCGGCATCAAGGCTGAGCAGACGCTGGCGCAGGATATCGTACGAGCCGCTGGACAGTTCCGCGTCTTCAACGGCGACCTGGGCGACGGTCTGATTTTGCTCAGTCATAGCTCCCCCATCTATTCTCACGCCGAACTGCTCAACGGCAAAGGCGGCTACTCACATCCGGACTCATGCTGCTTTGCGCCTTTCGCTTTATGCCCACCACGCCCCCATTGTTCACGACGAGGCGGCAATCATTGCCTCCCACAACGTATCCACCGTGTAGGACGTGCATCGGTTGCTCTCCAGATAGTGTGCGCAGTATTCTTTGATTTCTTGCGTCGTGGGGCGCAGATCAATGAACAGGGTCACTAAATCAAGGGCGATGGCTTTCCGCATAGATATCTTAGGCCTGAACTGACAGTGGGAAACATCCAGCCAATAAAGCTGCGGATTATCCTCCGGACTGTCCCGGTCAATCAAAATCTTACGCGCATGAAAAGCGGAATGATAGCAGCCGCAGGCGTGAGCCTTGCCGATGTGCTCCATGCATTTGAGGCTGAAGCCGCGCCGGAGCCGCGATCGCTCCCACCAGTCTTTGCCAGGAACCAGGATCGACGCGTCCACCGTGTTGGGGATAAATTTCGTCACGATGTAGCCGCCAGCCAGCCGGCCCCAACGACGCATCTCACCGCAGGCTAAGACGTCCGGCACCGGAATCTCCAGGCTGCGCAGCGCAGCAAAATTCGCAGCCTCTTGGACGGCCGGAGAATAAATGCCAAAATTTTTGCTAAAGGACGGTGTGGAGATAAAAAATTTATACAGGATGTCAATCCCGCCGAGATACTCCGGAATTGGGAGGCGCCAGACTTCTTTGCCTGGCGTGTCGGAAAGATATTGCCCGCGGCGGATTTCGGCTTGATTGTCGAGCAGCCACTGATGTCCCTCCCGGAATGTCGGCACTGACCAATGCCAGGTGCGAAAGCGCGACGGCCGCATGACCTGCACCTGTTCGTCCCGGCTGGCACAGCCCAGGCGGTTCATGCGCTTGGTGTCATATTGCTGCTGCTCGCTCATAAAAACAAAACCGCTCGCCTGTCTTTTGGTTTAATTAAATAAGCATTTTCAATCCGGGCAGGCTCTCTAACATGGTGAAAAGCTTCCGCAAGGTCGCCAAGTCTGGGACGACGGCGCTCACCTGCCAGGTCACATAACGCGCGCTGGACGACTTTCTCCCCGGTGCGATCGTGGCCCCGCCCAAGCCCAAAGCAAGGTATATCCGCTTCACCGCGGCCTCGACATCCGCAGCCTCAGCGTGCATCAAGAGCCGGCCGTGCCACTGCACCGGAAATTGCATCAACTCCGAATCCATATTCGACACACCTTATGCCTGAAAAACCGGCGCTTTGAGCCGAAAGAGATGTGGGTAGCGCAAGGGGGAGGAAGGGGCCAGCAGCCCTTTCCTCCCCCTCGCAAAACCAAACTATACTTTTCGGATGGGCTCAAACGAGGCGCATTGGCGCACAACAACGCCGGTGAACGAGCCCTGAGATGAAATCCGTCTGCTCAGGTGCGCTTATCTCTTTTTAAACAGCTCGCCATACTTGGTGGCGACCTCAGCCAAGTTTTCGGGCGTTACCAGCAAATAGCGCTTGTTGAAAGCCTCTTCCATATTCGACGGAACTGGCTTGTCATCGTATTCGGCATCCGGCTTGTAAGTGACAGCAGCGACAATCATCTTGCCCTGAATGGCAGGACCGTACTCATAGACGCTGCCGCCGGCAATGGCGACTTTCTTGCCTTTCAGGCGGGCGAGGCCGCCGGCCGGCAGGCCGATGCAGGTGATGACCATGTCATAATCGGCGTTGGCGCCTTTCAGGATGTCGTCCATCGCCCTGGCTGTGTACCAGGTTTCCATGGGCTCCATCATTTCGCCTTCGGGGCCTTCCGCATTCTCCATCTTGGGCACTGCCGGAGCGACTTCGGCGACGATGGTGACAGCGCTGCCCAGGCCATCCTTCAGACCTTCGAGCATGGGATTCGGACGGGTGCCGTCATTGAAGGGGTCATTGATAATGATGACCTTGGCGCCAGCGTGATTCTGCGCGATGTACTGACCCAACTTGCGGGTCTGGATTTTCTGGAATTCGACTTCACGCTCCTGGGCCTTCTTGGCGCCTGAGCCGCTCAGGTTGCTCACCGTGCTCCATAGAGCCGCCACAATAGCGATGATAGCACAAATGATGGCCACGGGCTGACCCCAGGCCGCGCCTTGCTTCTGCTTGTTCATGGCCACAAAGGCAACGATACCGGCGACAATCATCACAATAATTTGAACCATATTCATGATAAAGACTCCCTTTCAGCTGTTGGTTCAACGTTGCCCGGCGCCTTTGCTTGCACACGACGCCGGATACCTTAACAACATAACAAGATAATTTTTTATTGCAAGAAAACTTTCAAACTAATAGAAGTTACATCATATTAGATAGAGCGCAAGCGACCGACGATAAAAAAGCGCCTACCTCGCCCCAGTTTCTCCTTTCATTTTCCCCTGCTGGGCGCTGGCAGGAGGCCTTTCCTTTCTCACAATGCATTGAAAGGAAGCACCTTACAAGAAAAAAACAATTTCACTCCACCGTTTCGGCGCTGGTATCGGCCAAAAGCGCCTCAAGGTCATACCAAATACAATGATTTCCCTAAATCAAATTGCAAGCAGAAAAACTTATTCTTTCTGAAATTATTGCGGTATTTCCGTCGTTTTTTTCATATCAGCGCCGGAAAAACGCCCTGTCCAAGGAGAAGTAACGTCATGAAGCATTACAGCGAAGAGCACCAATGGGTGCAAGTCGATGGTGACACAGTCACGGTCGGCATCTCGGCCTTTGCCGCCGAGGAGCTCGGCGAGGTCAATTTCGTCGAACTGCCTGAACCAGGCGCCGCGATCACTGCTGGCGACACCCTCTGCGTGGTGGAATCCGTCAAAGCCGCCTCAGATGTCATCGCGCCGGTCAGCGGACGGGTCGTCGAAATAAATGCCAGTCTGACCGAAAACCCAGGTCAGCTGAACGACAGCCCGGAAAAAGATGGCTGGATTTGCCGACTTTGCCAAGTCCCGGCCGACGAACTAGCCGCCTTGATGGACGAAAAAAACTACCAGCGCTTCCTGCACGGCGACAAACCGTAAGCAGAATTGCAGGCGCAAAGGGCATGACTGCAAGCATGACATAATTTTGCTGGCTGGAAGCCTATGGAGGACACGCGGCGAAAGCTCCATTGTCCATTAAAGTCCACTTCCGTCCAGTGTCGGCACTTTAGTGCCAGACGCACCGCTCCTCGCCCCTCGTCCCTAAGAAAAGTCCCTCGTATCACTCGCTGTCCGCTTACTCGCTCTGGACAAAATTCCCTTTGGCAAGTTGCGTCCGGCAAATCATGGATTATGTTAGAAGACTCTAACTCAGAGGTTAGCCGAAGAGTCTCGACTGGCATTTTTTCACAAACTATGCTTTTTGGACGCTTTCTCACTCATTCCATGCCTGGCAGCGCTGTTAGCAAGCGTTGTTGGGGCGGACTTGGATCAATAATCGCATATTAACTGCAACCTATAAGCGCAAACCTATAAGCGCAAAGGAACACAACCATGAAAAGAACCTTCCAACCGCATTCTCTGCCGCGCAAACGCAAAATGGGCTTCCGAGCCCGCATGGCCACCCGCAGCGGCCGCAAAATCCTGGCCAATCGTCGCCGGATCGGACGCAAGCGCCTGGCCCTGTAAAACAGGACAGGCTGGCCAGGCCATGAGCACCCCAAGCCACCGCTCCCCACCTCGCCGCCATCCGGCCTTTGGCCGCGACGCCCGCCTGCGGGCTAAATGGCAGTTTGACGCGATGCGGGCCAGCACCGACAAACAAGTCGGCAAATTCTGCGTGCTCATTGCTGTCAAGACGCCGCCTGACAACCAGCGCAGGGCGGCGTTTTCCATTTCTCGGCGCTACAGTCCGCTGGCGGTGAAACGCAATCGCGCCCGTCGGCTGTTCCGAGAGACCTATCGCCAGCTGTATCCGGCCTTACCGCCGGTATGGCTGCTTTTCATTCCCCGCCACGCCCTTCAAAAAGCCAAATTGGCGGACGTTATCGGCGATGTCCGCCGCCTGGTTGAACGGCTGGGTTTAGGCAAACTGGCGCTTCCCCAAGAGGCGCCGGGAGATAAAGACCATGTCCAAGTCACCCCACCTGCTTCTCCGTGACCTGCTGGTCGGCATCATCACATTCTACCAACGCTATTTGTCCCGGCTCAAAGGGCCTTGCTGCCGCTTTCAGCCAAACTGCTCCGAGTACGCCCGACAGGCCCTGCTGGCCCACGGCGTCATGCATGGCATCGCCTTGACCGCATGGCGCCTCTGCCGATGCCAGCCCCTGTATCGCGGTTCGGTTTACGACCCCGTCCCACCACCCGGAAAAACGGATTCCCAACACCGTGAAATACGATAAAGTCACCATCATCGGCGTCACCGTCTGCCTCCTGGTATTCTTTCTCGCGGTCTATTTTCAGCCCAGACCAACCAGGCCAATGCCGCAGCCGGACGCCGCTGCACAGCAGGGGGATGTAACCACCCCCGCCCCCGAAGCAACCACGCCGGCCGCGCCGGTCATGGCGCCAGCGCCCCTCGACCTGCGGACTCCATGGCCAGCCCCGTCCCAGCCGCCCGTCGCCTTAGTCCGGCCAGACGAAGCCGTCGCCATGGTCGCGCCCGACGGCGGTGGGATGACGGAAGTCATCCTTGACCAGTATCTCCAGGACAAGCCGGAGCGAGGTCAGCAGACGCCGCCTGAGAAAGTCGTCCTCGGGCATCATGACTATCCGTTCCTGGCATTGGTCCCGGACCCAGCCGGCCTGGCTCTAGATTCCGACGCGACCGTAACCAGCCAGACTGAAACCGAGCTGACCATCACCCGCCAGACCTTAGACAACCGGCTGCAAGTCACCGAGACCTGGGCCGCCTTCCCGGCAGAAACCTACGAATGGCGCTATACCGTCACGGTCTCCAACCTTGGCGACTCGGCGCAGCTGCTGCCAGGAATTCGACTGGAAGCCGGCGCCCTGCCGCCGTCCGTCTCGCCAAACCGCAAGGCCAGCCGCGGCGAAGCAGCCGGCGGCGCCGCCATCGGCCTGTTCAACGGATCAAAAACGCGTTCAACCAAAACGCGTTCCTTTAACCTTAAATCCATCAGCAAGCTGAGCCTGGAAAAACAGCACGAGCTGGCGATGCAGCCGACGCGCTGGACCGCTGTCCATTCCAAGTATTTCCTGTTTGCTCTCTGGAGCCTGGACCAGCCCTTAGTCGGCGTCGACGCCTCGGCAGTCCCGTCCATTCACCAGGAAGGCGTCCCCACCCAGGAATACGGCCGTTGCCGCCTCCGGGCCGTCTTGTCCGCGCCAGTCACCTTGCCGCCCGGGGAAAGCAAGACCTGGACGGTCGGCGCCTATGCCGGGCCCAAGAACTACCACCGCCTCAATGGCATGAAAAACGGCCTTGACACCATCATGGACATGAACCGCTTCTTCTTCTGGCGGCCGGCCTGGATGGGATTTTTGAGCCGTGTGCTCCTGGATGGCATGGTCTGGATCAGCAGCCTGTTTCCCGCCAGCACCGGCTGGGGCATGGGCATCATCTGCCTGACGCTCCTGGTCAAACTCCTGTTCTGGCCCCTGTCTCATAAGAGCACCGTGTCCATGCGTCGGATGCAGGCTCTGCAACCCCAGTTGAAAGAAATGCGGGAAAAATACAAAGACGACCCGACCAAGTTATACCGCAAGCAACAGGAGTTGTTCAAAGAGCACAAAGTCAGTCAATTCGGCGGGTGCCTGCCCATGCTGTTCCAAATCCCGGTTTTCTTCGCCCTGTTCAACACCTTCCGCAACGCTGTCGAACTGCGGCACGCCGGCTTTCTCTGGGCGGTTGACCTTTCCATGCCCGACACCCTGGCTTTTTCGCCGTCCTTCTTGCCTATCCGCCCCCTCGCCCTCCTGATGGGCGCCGCTATGTTCTGGCAGCAGAAAATCACTCCGTCGGCTGATCCGCAACAGGCCAAAATGATGAACATGATGACGATCTTCTTCATGGTTCTGTTCTATGGCATGCCATCCGCACTTACCCTGTATATGACGGTCAATTATATCCTGGGAATCCTCCAGACCATCATCACACGCAAATTGGAGACGAGAAAGCAGCCAGCCTGACCGCCCTGCCTTCTCCGCCAGAAAGAGACTGCCGAACATGGATAATAGCACCATACGCGACCAAGCCATAAACATCTTGACGGAATTGCTGCAACGCCTTGACATCACAGCTCAAATCCAGCCAAGCGAGGACGACGATTGCAAAATCGACATCAAGTCCGACGAGGGGGGACGGCTGATCGGACGCAAAGGCCAATACCTGGAAAGCCTGGAACTGGTCATGAATCGCATTCTTCGACGCCAGTTCGCCGACGAGCCGGCAACGCCCTGGATCATACTTGACGTTGACGGCTACTGCGTGCCAAAGCCCTCCGCTGACAATGGCGAGGGACGACGCAGACGCCGCGGCTTTGACACCGAGCGCTTCGAAACCATGGCCTTGGACGCAGCCAAGGAAGTCAAGCGCTGGGGTTCACCCCGAACCCTGGGGCCATACCGGCCTGGCGAACGCCGCATCATTCATCTCACCCTGCGCGACGACCCGGAAGTCGAAACAATCAGCGAACCCGAAGCCGACGCCAACGGCTGCAAACGAATCACCATCCGCAAAAAACAATCCTGACGCCGGCGAGGAAGCCAAAAATCGAGGCGACGCCTCCCAGCCGCCCTGACTAATAGTGACGGCCGTGACCACGCTCAATCATAAGGGTCCACCACGATGATCAATGACTACATGCGAACATTCATGGATTCTCAGGGCTATGAAGCGCTGACTTTCAACGATGTCACGCTGGAGACGCGCTACGCCGACTTTCTGCCGGCCGAAGCCAATATCTCCAGCCTGTTCTCGCGCAACATCAGCCTGAACGCACCGTTTGTCAGCGCGGCCATGGACACTGTGACCGAAGCGAACATGGCCATCGAAATGGCTAAAAACGGCGGCATCGGCGTCATCCACAAGAACCTCACCCCCCAGCAGCAGGCGGAACAAGCATCCAGGGTCAAACAGTACCTGCACGGACTTATTCCGAAACCGGTCGTGTTCCACCAACACATCAAGGTCTCGGAACTGATCGCCATCAAGGAAGAGCAAAATTACAACTTCAGCGGCTTCCCCATCCTGGATGACCAGGACCGCGTCGTCGGCATCCTGACCTCGCGTGACCTCAAGTACCTGACCAACTACGACATGCCGGTGCAGGAAGTGATGACCAAAGACCTGGTCATCGGCAAGCCGACCACAAGCATGGAAGAAGCCTTCGAAATTATGCGACGCAACAAGGTCGGCAAACTGCCCATCATTGACAAGGATGGACGTCTATGCGGACTCTACAGCTTCCACGACGTCAGCACCCTCCTCAAAAACGTCGAACCCAATTTTAACCGTGACGCCAAGCACCGCCTGCGCGTCGCCGCCGCCGTCGGCCCGTATGATTGGGAGCGCATTGCTGCCCTGGCCGAGGTTGAGACCGACGCCCTGGTGCTGGATACTGCCCACGGCCACTCCAAGGGCGTCATTGAGACGCTCCGTCAGCTGAAAAAAGACTATCCGCAGATCGACATCGTCGCCGGCAACGTCTGCACCAGCGAAGGCGCTGCCGCCCTTTGCGAGGCCGGGGCAGACGCGGTCAAGGTCGGCATCGGCCCCGGGTCGATCTGCACCACCCGCGTTGTCGCCGGCGTCGGCGTACCGCAGCTGACCTCGATCTACAATGCTGCCAAGGCGGTCAGCAACGATGTTCCCATCATCGCTGACGGCGGGATCGAGCATTCCGGCGATGTCGCCAAGGCCATCGCCATCGGCGCCAGCTGCGTCATGATGGGCTCGGCCCTGGCCGGAACCGAGGAATGCCCCGGCGAACGCATCCTCCACCAAGGCCGCACCTATGTCATCTACCGCGGCATGGGCAGCCTCGACGCCATGCGCAAAGGCAAAGGCAGCCGGGAACGCTACGGCGTCGACACCGAAGCGGCCACGGAAAAGCTCGTGCCGCAGGGTATTGAAGGAATGATTCCCTATCGCGGATTTGTCGCCGACGTTTTGAACCAGTATATTGGAGGTCTGCACTTTGCCTTGGGTTACTGCGGCGCCCGCACCATTGCTGAGATGCAGAAGAACGCGCGCTTTGTGCGGGTCAGCAGCGCCGGCCTGCATGAAGCGCACCCGCACAATGTCATCGTCCAGAAAGATGCCCCGAACTACCGGGCGACCTGACCGCAGTCCGGAGCATCAACCATAGGCGGCCAGGTGACGGACGGCCGCCGGAACCGGGAAAGAAAAATCATGCCCTCTCTACAGCTGATGATACTGACCGTCCTGCTGCTGACTCTCCTCGCGCCGGCAGCCTGGCTGGCGCTGCTTCTGGTGCTGTTCGTCTGCCGTCGGTTTCCCCTCTGGCTGGAAGCCAAGGCCGCCGGCCTCAACGTCAGTTTCCTTGACCTCGTGATGATCTATTTGAAAAAACTGTCGCCGGAAGCCATCGTCGGCTGCCTCAAGGTGATGCGCAAAGCCGGCTTGGACGTCAGCATCGCTGACCTGGAGTCGCACCAGCTGGCCGGCGGCCACCTGGATCGGCTGCAAGACGCCTCCATCGCAGTCAACAAAGCCGGCCTGAACCTCACTTTCCGCGACATGGCCGCCATTGACCTGGCCGGGCGAGACATCCGCGAAGCCGTGGACAGCCATGTCAACCCCAAAGTCCTTATCTGCCCGCCCCAGACCCGCGGCAGCCAGGGGCACAACGCGATCACCGCCGTGGCCAGGGATGGCATCCGCCTCGCTGTCCGAGCCAAGGTTACAGTACGCACCAGAATTGACCGCCTGGTCGGAGCGGCCGGCGAAGCGACGATTATCGCCCGAGTCGACGAAGGCATTGTCGCCGCCATCGGCAGAGCCGAAAGCCATCGCGACATCCTGGCACAGCCCGAAATTATCTCCCAGGCCATTCTGGACCACGGACTCGACAGCGCGACCTGCTTTGAAATCATATCGGTCGACATTGCCGACGTAGACGTGCAAGATAATGTCGCGGCCCGCTTGCAAACCGTCAAGGCCGAGGCAGACAAACGCATCGCCCGGGCCAAGGCCGAGGAGCGACGCGCCGCCGCCATCGCCACCCAGCAGGAAATGCAATCACGCACCGTGGGCATGCAAGTCAAGGTGACAGAGGCGAGAGCCGAACTCCCTTTGGCCGTGGCCACCGCCTGCCAAGACCAGAACCTCGGCAACCCGCAGCCCTTCCAACATCTGCTGCCCAGTCCAAGACGATGGCAGTCAAAACCACAACCAATCTGATAAATAATTTTCCCCCAAATAACCCCAAATAACTACATTTCCAGCCAAAAATCACCATCTCTCGAAAAAAAAAATAAACTTGGCACCTTGATTTAAAGATAGTTTGAACGTATGGTATCCGGCGCGACATTTTTTTTCATGAAATAACTCTATCCGGGCGCCGTCATCGTCGGCGACGCGTCGGCAACCAGTGAAAAAGACAGGGAGAATTTCATGTCAACCATCCGATTAC
The DNA here is from genome assembly GCA_012799905.1 of Lentisphaerota bacterium. GTDB lineage: Bacteria > Verrucomicrobiota > Lentisphaeria > Oligosphaerales > Oligosphaeraceae > JAAZKI01. The sequence goes on from JAAZKI010000111.1 coordinate 31,996, forward strand.
GCCTCAGCTTTCGACTCGTTCTGCTGACCAGCCTGCTCCTGCTGGCCGCGGTGACTGACGCCCAGGCGCAGCGTAACCGTACCGAGGGCAGCATCAGCAAACTGAAATGTTATAATGAACGGACTCCGTCCTTCCCGGCCTCCAACCAAGGCAACAAGGGCTCGCGTGACGACTGGTGCCGAATCGACCTCGAATTCGAAACTAAGACCGGCGCCAACGAAGGGTGGATCGATGAAATTGAGATCAAATGGTCTGTCCTCGCAGAGGTGCCAGCCGAAAAAAGAGCCATTTTCATGACCCTTTCTACGTTCTACACCGATGTTGAAGACGGCAAACATAATGCCTGCGTTTATATTAAGCCAAAATTCTTCAAGCGCTATCTGAAATCCAATCGGCCGGTGCTCAACCGCCTCAGCCTGTATGCCGAAATTCTGGTTGATGGCCAGGTCATCGCCCGCCAAGAGGTCAAATCCTCCAACCGAGTTCCAAATAACTGGTACCGGCACCGGGGTGGCCTCTCCAATGAACTGCTGCCCAAGCGCCTCACCCCGTTCGCTCATTTCGACTATGACTACTACGAACACGAAAAAGTCACTCCCTGAATCGTCGCTAACAACCTGCCAAGCCAGGCAGGACAAAGCAGTAAGCGGAAAATGACATCATGGCTAAAGAAGAACGAATCCTGGCGATAGACATCGGGGCAACCAGCATTAAGCTGTGCGAGTTCGTCTATTCAGCTGAACAGACGATCAGCCTCGCTCTGTTCGCCCAGCGCGAATACGAAGAGGAGTTGTCCGAAGGCACCCGCATGGGCGTGGTCGCCGGACTCCTGCGCCAGATGCTGGCCGAAAGCGGCTTCCAAGCGCGCCGGGCTCTTATCTGCATGTCTGGACAGTCCGCCCTGATGCGGTTCAGCCGCATCCTGACCATGAATTACGACCGGAAGCAAATCCGCCAGCTGGCCGAATTCGAGGCGACCCAGAACATCCCGTTCCCGATTGAGGAAGTCATCTGGGACTACCAGCTCATCACTGGCCAGGACGAGGAGAGCCTGGACCTGATGTCAATCGTCATCAAGAACGAAATCGTTGAACAATTCACCGCCGCTGTTACCCAAGTCGGCTGCACCCCCATCCTGGTTGACGTGGCGCCGGCGGCCTGCTACAACGCCATGCGCGCCAACGGCCTAGGCCAAGACGAATGTGTCATGGTTCTCAACATCGGCGGTCGCAGCACCAACCTGCTGTTCGCTGAAGGCGAGCGCTTCTACGCCCGCACCATCCCCATTGCCGGGCACTCAATCACCCAGCAGATTTCCAAAGAATTTGGCATCGGGTTGCCCGAGGCCGAAGAATTGAAGCGGCACCATGGCTTTGTCGCCCTCGGCGGCGCATACGCTGAACCGGAATCGGAAACCGCCGCCAACGTCTCCAAAATCATCCGCAACGTCATGGCCCGCTTGCATGGCGAAATCGCCCGCTCGATCAATTACTACCGAGTTCAGCACAAAGGGCAACGCCCAACCAAAATGTACTTGACCGGCGGCAGTTCAATTTTGTCATATTGCGACATCTTCTTCGCCGAAAAACTAAACATCCCAGTGGAATACTTCAACCCGTTCCAGGTCGTCAACCTGCTGCCGACCGTGGACCGGCAACGGTTGCAAGAAGTGGCTCATATGTTCAGCGAGACTATCGGCCTCGGACTGCGCTACGGCACCCAATGCCCAATCGAACTGAGCCTGATCCCCATCACCCTGCGCCGTCAGCAAAACCTGGCCAAGAAAAAACCCTACCTGGCCGGAACCATCGCTGCTTTCCTGATGATCCTCGTGGTGATCTGGTTCGGCATCCTGCAACGCACTGACCTCTATGCCGCCAACAACAATCAACTCAAAAGCTTGCACGAAAAGACGCAACCGCTCAAGCAGAGAATTGAACAGGCCCGCAGTGAAGCAGGCCAGAAAAAATCGCAGTACGAAGCCATCGGCAGCCTCCTGCTCCAACAGGCTAAATGGTCCAGTATCCTCAATGAAATCTATCGCCTTAAGCCCGACGACCTCTGGATCAGTGAACTAAGGCCAATCTACGGCGAAGTCAAGCCGCATGTGCCAGTCAGCGTTGCCGGCGATGCCATCGCAGTTGGCGGCGGCGGATTCGGCGGCCCCGGCGGTGAAGAGGGCGGCATGTTCGGAGGCGATATGTTCGGCGCCCCAGCCGGTGATTTCGGCGGAGGACCCGGCGGAGGCGATATGTTCGGAGGAGGAGGCGATATGTTTGGCGGATTCGGCGGAGGAGGCGCTGAAGCCGCCGGCAACGTCGTCAATATCGGCGGCCTGACTATCTGCGGCAGCAGCCTGCTTCCTGACAAAAATAAGGTCGCTTTCACCCTCGGCAAGGAAATACCCTTCCCGTTTGAGGTTGACAAGAACGAGCCGGAGCCGGAACCGAGTCCTGACGGCGAAGAAGGCGAAGCCGCCAAACAGCCCGTAGACCGCAACGCCAAAATCATGGCAGCCGTCCAAAAATATGGCACTACCCCTGAATTGGCCTTCGTCACCGCTCTGCGTCACTCCCTGCTTTTCGATGCTGATGAGACGATGACCACCATCACCTTCTACAAAACTTCCAGCACCATCAAAAACTTCTGCGTTTTCAAAATACAGGTAAAATTCACCATGCCGGTGGAATTCTACCAGGTCAAAGGCAAATCCACCCCGCCCGGACGGCGAATGTGACCGTCCCTGACTATACCCGAATTGACGGCCAACGCCAGCCGCCCTAAAACCAATGGAAAACGTTCCTTCCCAGCACAAGGCGCTGCCAACGGCGGTAAGCCGTAAAACAGCCTGACAAGGACAGGATATGGATTTAATCAAAAAAAACTGGGGATTCCTCGCTTATGCGGTCATCTGCCTGGCCGTAGGCATCGTGCTGATTGCGCAATGCGTTCGCGCTGGCAAGACGCTCAAGGAAGCCAAGAGCCAGCACCAGCAAGAAATGGATTTCTTCGACGGCGTCAAGAAAGCCAACCTGAAGCTGTCGCCGGAAAATATCAACCTTGCGGAGCAAAACAAAAAACTCGCAGAAGAGCAATTCCAAGCCTTCGTGGAACGACTGAAAAAGCAATATCACCTGCAAGTCACCCTCCCTCGCGACCCGATTGAAGCAGTACGCACTCTGCGTGATGAAATCGCTGCAATCCGGAGAAAGCTGGACGAAAAAGGCATCGCCTATAACCAATCAGCCGCCTATTTCACCTTTGACTACTATGCCAAACTTGACACCCTCCCCCCAGTCAGTGACCTGCCGAAAATTTTCCGACATTTAAAGTTGATCAAAGTCGTCATCGAGACCGTCATGGAAGCAGAACTGCTGTCGATAGACGCTATCACCCGGCCGCTCAATATGCAAGTTATGCAGGAAGACCTCTATACCTACACCCCGATTGAAATCAATGTCACCGGAACCGTGAACAATACCCAGAAATTCATCAACCTGATGAACTCGAACAAAAACTGCCTGTTCTTCCTGCGCGAATTGGAAATCATAGCGCCGGACGAGTTGACCGATGTGGGCGCACCCCTGAAAGACTCCATCTCCCTCTCCAGCTCGACCATGGGCATGGGCGGAGGCATGGGCATGGGCGGAGGGGGAGAGGACTTTGAAGCCATGGGCATGAGGCCGGGCCCACAACGCCCAGGCGGACGCCAATTCCAACGAGCCCCAGACATGATGGCCGGAGAAATAGGCCAGCTAGATAACAGAACCACTGCCGGAGCCACCATGGTCGGCCCGCCGCCGAAACGCCAGGACCTCCTGGTCTTCAAGCCTAAGCTGGTTTCCTGGCGCATTCGGTTTGACATGGTTGACTTCAACCTGGAAACGGAGGAATAGACTTTGGAATTCCTGCTGCGCCATTATGAAAAAATAATCCTAAGCCTGACCCTGCTCCTCTTGCTGGGGGGCATCTTTCTGGTCATGGTCATGTTCGGGGAAACCAGGGATAAGCTGGCCGAGGAATGGCGACTGGCTCAAAACCAAGCCAGCGGCGGAGGACTCGTCGAACTGCTCGACCCATCTAAGTTCACTGCCGAAGCCAACTTGACCGACTCACGTAAGATTCTGGCCATCAACGCCCAAAGCCGAGAAGACCGAAAAGGCTCCCTGCTTGAGCCAAACCGCTACATCAAATGCAGCAAGCCAGACTGCATGTACCTGATCCCCCTGTCCAGCGATGTCTGCCCGTTCTGTGCTACAACCCAGCCGGAACTAGGCAAAGACGCCGGTGAAGGCGATGATTCCGACAATGACGGAATGCCAGACCTGTTCGAACAAAGGTACGCCTTCCTTAATCCCTATAACCCGGCTGACGCCACCCAGGACTATGACAATGACGGATTCCTCAACATAGAGGAATACAGGGCCGGAACCGCGCTTGATGACCCAGACTCGTTCCCGCCACTCGGCAACCTGCTCCGATTCGTCAGAATCTTCCGCCGACCGCTGCCGATCACACTACGCTCGGTTGACGAAGGACGCTCCGATGACAAAACCAAGTGGGACGTCAGCGTCAGCGTCTGGGACAATACACGCCGTCGAAACGTGACCAGAACCATCCGCATCGGCGACAAAGCCAACGACTTCGAACTCCTGGACATCTTCCGGGAAGGAACCGGCGCAGCAGCCGTATACCAAGTTGATGTCTGTCCGGCCGACCAAAAAGATGACGTCTATCGCCTAAGTCAAGGCAAAACCGAATTAAACAAGGCAACCACCGTCCAAATGGTCTACCTGGCCTCGCGCCAACGCGAACATGCCCGCACAATCCTCCAACGCTTCAGTATGTTCCGCAACGTTGGAGACGAATTCCCCCTCGCCAAGCGCAAATCCACCGGCCCGCTCGTGGAATACTACCGCCTGAAAGCAGCTGACGAAGCCGCTAAAACAGTCGTCATCGAGCAACTTGACCAGGCCAAAGGAAACCCCGTGGCGGAAATCACCCTGTCGCCGATCAACCCGGCAGCTGACTTCATCAGCGCTGGCGCCGCCGGCAATATCATGGGCGGCGGCGACCCCATGAGGGAAGGCCCAGGAGAAGGCTTTATGCCCTAACCCAAACCATAATCGCAACCACACAACCAAAAACATTTGCCGACATCGGCTGACGACAACCTGCCCCAAGTACACCAACAACCATCACATAATCCCAATAAAAGAAGTGCGCTTGCGCACGGCGCCAGGCAA
>JAAZKI010000424.1 GCA_012799905.1 Lentisphaerota bacterium
CGGAATTGTCCGTGACCGGCTATACCTGCGGCGATCTGTTTGAGCAACAGACCCTGTTGACTGCCGCCTTGGCTGGCCTGGAACGCCTGCGGGCTGCGACCGTCGGCCAGTCGGCCGTGCTGATTGCGGGCTTGCCACTGTTGAAGGGGACGCGGCTGTTCAATGTCGCGGCAGTCCTCCAGGACGGACGTTTGCTCGCTTTTGTCGGAAAGACCTATTTGCCCAATTACCGCGAATTCTATGAAAAACGGCAGTTTTGTTCAATTCGCGAGCACGATGGCTCGCCAATTGAAATCAACGGCGAACTGGTGCCGCTGGGGCAGGATATACTTCTGGAGGCTGGCGGCGTTAAACTTGGCATCGAACTCAGCGAAGACTTGTGGGTGGTCACACCGCCCTCCAACAACCTGGCTCTCCAGGGCGCCCAGGTTATCTGCAACCTCTCGGCCGAGCCGGAAATGGTAACCAAAGCCGAGTGTCGACGTAAATTGGTCGTTGACCAGAGCGCACGACTCACCGCAGTTTATATGCTCGCCGGCGCAGGCGTCCACGAATCCACCAGCGACTTGGTCTTCAGCGGTCATGCCATGATCGCCGCCAAAGGCCGACTGCTTGCCGAAAATCAACGCTTTGAACGCGAGGGCGCGACAGTGACGGCCGATGTTAAAATCGATTGGCTGGACAACCAGCGCCGCAGCAGGACCAGCCATAACGAGGTGCCAACCACACCGGTTCGCACGGTCAAGCTGGCGCCCTTGCCAGAAGCGCCGGACGCCGACTGCTTCGCCTTGGCCAAGCATCCTTTCGTGCCTCAGGATGCCGCCGCCCTGGCAGCACGCTGCCAGGAGATTTTCACCTTGCAGGCGACCGGCCTGGCCAAGCGCTTGCAACACTGCCGCGCCAAACGCCTGGTCATCGGCTTGTCGGGCGGGCTGGATTCGACCTTGGCTCTGCTGACGGCGACTTGGTGCTGCGATATGCTCGAACTGCCGCGCACGACCATCCTTGGGGTGACTATGCCAGGCATGGGCACGACCAGCAGAACGAAAGACAACGCGGTCGCCGTGGCCGGAGAGCTGGGCGTGGAATTGCGCATCATCGACATCAAGGACGCGGTGACCGTGCATTTCTGCGATATCGGGCATGACCCAGACAAGCTTGATGTGGTCTATGAAAATGCACAGGCACGGGAACGGACGCAGATTCTCATGGACTTGGCCAACGCCACCGGCGGCCTGGTCATCGGCACCGGCGATTTGTCTGAAATCGCGCTTGGATGGAGCACCTTCAACGGCGATCACATGTCCATGTACAGCGTTAACTGCGGCGTCCCTAAAACCTTGGTGCGGCACCTGATCGAATACTATGCATCAGTCACCGCGTCGCCGGAGTTGGCGCGCTTATTGCTTGATGTCAATGCGACGCCGGTTTCTCCAGAATTGCTCCCAGGCGTGCAGCACACAGAAGACATCCTGGGCAATTATGAGCTGCATGACTTTTTCCTGTATTATTTCCTGAAATACGGCGAGAGCCCGAACGGGTTGTTGGCCCTGGCAATGCAGGCATTCAAGGACGACTACGAGGAAGCAGCAATTCGACGGACACTGGACATTTTTGTAAAACGCTTTTTCTCGCAGCAATTCAAACGCAACGCCATGCCGGACGGGCCGAAGATCGGGACGATTGCATTGTCGCCCCGAGGTGACTGGCGGATGCCGGCAGACGCAGATGCAGCGGCGTGGTTGACGCAGTAGGCCAAGCACATCAAGAAAGTCTTGGGCAGCTTTTTAATTAACCACTGATGGACACAGATGGACACGGATTTTTTAGGGTGTGTTGTACCGGGAAATCAACCAGCAGTGACAGAGACGCTAAAAGCGCGAAATATACGGCAAGCAGAAGTTTGAGTTGCATGTTGGCAGGCTAAAACCTGCGGGACATACGGCAAACTAAAATTTGAACTACATGCTCCTGCATGCGAGGGAC
>JAAZKI010000028.1 GCA_012799905.1 Lentisphaerota bacterium
TAAACGCCGTTGCTGCCAAGTTTGATCAGTCCCAGCGGCTGCAAGCGTGCAACCAATTCATCCTTACTCGCCGCGGCTGCCAGCGCTTTTGGCTGTCTCGCCTCGGCTGCTGCGAACAAGTCTCCCAGCTCTGCCAGCGATGGCTGCGCTTCAGGCAGGACGCCATCCTGGATCGCGAGCAAGGTCATCAAATCACGCAGCACCGACGATTCCGCTAAGTCGCGCATGTCGCGATGCGTACGCCCAATATGGAAGGCGGTCGCGGCGCCGACTTCTGGAATGCCGAGCGCCAGCAGCCAGTTGGACAGCGGCATCTCCCGCGCCCGGCCAATCGCGGCCAATAGGCGCTTGGCATTATTGGTGCCAAATTGGCGCGGAGCGTCCACCGTGCCGAGATTGAGGGCGGACAGCGGTTCTAACTCCAGTGCAAAAACATCCAGCGGCTCGCGCGCCAAGCCTTGTTCGACCAGAGCCTCGGCAACCACCCCGCCCAGTCCCTCAAGGTCCAGGGCTTGCCGCGCCGCAAAATGCTCCAGGCGACGGACACTCTGGGCCGGGCATTGCAGATTCAGGCAACGCCAGGCCGCAAATTGCGGGTCGCGCTGAATATCGCTGCCGCAGGACGGGCATTTGCCGCCGATATGCTGGAAAAAATCGAATGGCTTGGCGTCTGCCGGCCGTTTTTCCAGCACGACGTTGACCACCGCCGGGATCACGTCGCCGGCTTTTTCAATGCGTACCATGTCGCCGATGCGGATGTCCTTGCGGGCGATTTCGTCTTCATTGTGGAGAGTGGCGCGGGCAATGGTCGAGCCGGCCAGGGCGACCGGCTCCAGTTCTGCGACTGGGGTGAGTACGCCGGTGCGGCCGACTTGCACCGTGATAGCGCGCAGCCGTGTCTCGCGGTGCTCCGGCTCGTATTTGAAGGCGCGGGCCCAACTGGGCGCTTTGGCGGTCAGGCCGAGGATTTCGCGCTGGGCAAAGCTGTCGACCTTGATGACTGCACCGTCGATGTCATAGGGAAAGTCGTGTTTGGCTGTCAGGAGTTCGTGGATGGCTTTGGCGATGGAAGTGAAGTCATTGGCAGTCCGACGCCAGGCTTGGGTTCTAAATCCATAGTCGGTCAACGCCTGGAATAGCTGTTGCTGGCTGGTAATCTCCAAGCCGATGATTTCGCCCTGGGCATAGAACAGCACATCCAGCGGTCGTTCCGCCACTTGGCGCGGATCAAGGAGCTTGAGCGTGCCAGCCGCCGCATTCCGGGCATTGGCAAATTCATCTGCGCCTTGCGCCTGACGGCGCGCATTGAGCAGCTGAAAACCCTCTTTGCTGATAAAGACCTCGCCCCGCGCCTCAAATACTTCTGGAAATGGCCCGGAGCCAGCCAGACGCAACGGGAGGGAAGGGATGGTTTTCAGGTTGGCCGTGACATCGTCCCCCTGGCTGCCATCGCCGCGGGTCAAAGCTTGAACCAGCTGGCCGTGTTCATAGCGTACGGAAATGCTCACGCCGTCGATTTTCGGCTCAATCACGTATGTCGGCTGTTCGTCCTTGAGACCGCGGCAGACATAGTCATGAAACCGGCGCAGGTCGTTCTCGTCATAGGTGTTATCCAGGCTGAGCATGGGCAGGGCATGCGGCTTGGTGGCAAAGGCGTCCAGCGGTTCGCCAGCCACGCGCTGGGTCGGCGAATCCGGCGTCACCAGCTCTGGCCAAGCCTGCTCCAGGTCTTTCAACTCCTGGTAGAGAAGGTCGTAGTCGTGATCGCTGATTTCCGGCGCGGCTTCGACGTAGTACAAACGGTCGTGCCGCCGGATTTCGGCGCGCAGGACGTCCACCCGCTCGCGGGCGGCAGCAATGTCAGTCGGCGTTGGGGTCATTCCAATTCCTGGATGAGGGGGGTGCCAGTGAGGCGGTCAATGTCAAGTTGGAACTGGCGGTTCTGGATGATGAAGCGAAGGGCAGGGCCTGAAGCCTGACCGTCTGGAAAAAATGCGTATTCGACGTTGTCAGTTGCGCCGAAGCCGGAATCGCCAAGTTGCCATTCGATATTTTTATTCAGGTCGTAGGACTCGGCGCCAGCGATGATGACGCCAGCTTTGTTTTCTGCGTTCTGCGCGTGGCTGGGAACCCAGTTGTTGGCCGGGAGCATCGCCGTTCGGCTGACGCGGAAGCGCGAGGCGTCCTGGTCAAGGGTCAGGGTCAGGCTTTGGCCAGTCGCGCAGGCGCGCATGGCGGTTTCAGAGATAGCGCGACGGATATCAGTCAGGCTTGATTCAACGATCATTCGTTTCGAGACTTTGGTCAATCTAGGCGTTGCCAGAGCCGTGATTAACGCGACTAGGGCGACCACGATCATCAACTCGAAAAACGTGAAGCGGCGTTGCTGCATGCGCATGTTCTGGGAAAGGGAAAATGGCGTCGGCGCGGCGTAATCTCGGGCGTGTCGGCGTCAATTCCAGCAGGAGATGTCTTCGTTATAGCCAGTGCCGCCGGATGACTTGTCGGCGCCATAACTGATAATGTCAAAAGGCATATTGTCCTGGCCTGGGCAGGAGTACTGGAAGTCATTGTCCCAGCCGTCTTTAGGCAGGCTTTTTGCTTCCAGGTAGGGGCCGTCCCACTTGTCATTGCCGGGATTGACCAGCAGCTCGTTAAGGCTGGTTGGATAGGATGACATGTCCATGTAGAATTGTTGGACAGCGTTCTTGAGGTTGACCAGCTGCGCCTTGGTGCTCTTGACCTTGGTTTTGTCAAGACTGCCGAGGATGTTGGGGCCGACCAGCGCGGCTAACATGCCGATGATGACGACCACGATCATGATCTCAATCAGCGTGAACGGATGGCAACGGCGGCGCCGCCGCGATGGCGTGGTGCAAGTAGACATGATGAAGCCTTTTCAGTTGACAGAGTGAATATCTTACTGGGAATTAGGTACTTGGCAAGGCCGGGTCCTTAGCCGGCAGCGCTCTGCATGTCCATGATCGCCATGAACATCAGCAGGACAACTAGACCGACGCTGAGGCCGAGGCCGACGATGATCAGGGGCTCAAACAGGCTGAGCAGACGTTTGACCAGGCGCTTCATGTCCGACTCATAGCGCTCCGCCACTCGTTCCAGCATGGTTTCAACAGCGCCGGTCTCTTCGCCGACAGCGATCATCTTCAGCATCAGGTCAGGGATGTAAGGGCTGCGGCTGAGGGCGGTTGACAAGCGCTGGCCTTGACGCAATTCGCCGGACAAGCCGATGATGGACTGCGCAATAGCGCGATTCTGGACAACGCGGTTGGCGATGACGACAGTGTTGAGCAGATGCACGCCGCTGCGCATGAGAATGGCCATGGTGCGGCAGAGACGGGCGATGTTGGTGTACAGGACAAGCTTGCCGATAACCGGGACTTTGAGGATCATCCGGTCAAACCATAGCCGGAACGGGCTGTTCTCCCGGCGCAGCTGCGAGAAGAGATAGATGAGGATGCCCAGGATAACCAGGAAAATCCACCAATATGACTTGAGAAAGGCGGACAGTCCGAGCAGGATGTCAGTCGCCGTTGATTCAATGCCAGCGCCAGTCATGGCCAAGGCAAAGCGGGGCACAATCACGCCGAGCACAAACGCGAGCATGCAGATGCCGGTGATGATGATGAAGGCCGGATAGACCGAGGAAGAGATGATGAATGACTTTAATTCCTGGCTTTCGCTGAGGAATCGCCGCAGTTCGCCCATTACCTGGGGCAGGGCGCCGGCTTCTTCGCCGGCTTCAACGACGCCGGCGTACAGCTGCGGAAACATGCGGCCGCGTTCACGGATGAGTTCTGACAGCTTGCGGCCTTCGTGCAGGCCGCGACGGAGATCAGCAGCCGTTGCGGCCATGACAGAATTGCCCTGGTCGTCGCTGATAATGCCCAGAGCTCGTTCAAGGGTGATGTTCGCTTCCAGCAGAGGCGCCAGGCGCTCGGTGAAGTCGACGACGTTAAGCTTGGGCTGGAACAGACCGGCGTTCTTCGCGCTCAGCGAGCCTTCGCCAAGGTAGCTGAGCGGAATCAGGCCGCGATTCTGCACGCGCCGTGCAGCGTCATGCTGGGAGTCGCCTTCGATGAGCATTTCGCTGATCTTGCCGGCCTCGTCGCTGACTTTAAATCGATGGAGAGTCATGGCAGGTCAGGCCTTAGGGGGAGAGGGTGGGGGCGGAGGCGGCGATGAGGGCGGCCGCTGTGGACGGTTCGGCGGTTTGGCGTCTTGGCGGCTGACGACCAGAACCGGCCGCATCATAATCGGCATGTCGTCCAGCAAGACCTTAAACCAGTAGCGGCCCGGTCGCGGGAAGGTCAGCGATTTCAGGTTGTAGACCAGTTCGGCGACTTCATCATGGGAGCGGAAACGCAAGTTGTTTTTGATGGAGAATACCTTGGTCTTCAAGTCATCGTGCTCGCAGAGGACTTCGCAGGGATAGTCGCCTTTGCCGCCAGTCATGGAGACCAGCAGGTGAATGAGCGGGTGGGTGTAGGGAAAGGATGTCGCCCTGATTTGGCTGAATAAGCCAATCAGGCTCTTTTTCATGGTGTGGCGATCCTCAATGACAGTGTCGCAGAGAATTAAAGCCAGACCAATGGGAATTTCGGAATAAGCCACAGCAAATGCCTCCGAAAAGTGCACCGGCAGAGAGCCGGCAGAAAATACGGTGAGTGTCTTAATGAATAAGACAGCTGACGTCAGCAGCAGTTGCAGGTTATTGAACGGACAATCAGGTTAAAATATTGTCGGAAATCAGTCGTGGCAAGCCTGAACAGAAGAAAATGCTTAGAAGTGGACAGTTGGAATAGGGGCGAGGGGCGAGGGTAATACTCGTTACTTAAGATTTTTTAACCACGAAATACACGAAAAGGCACGAAAATTTTTTATAGGGTTGTTGCTTTGACGGATGGGATTGCAAGCGGAATTTCGGCCTGGTTTGTTGTTTCCTCCAA
>JAAZKI010000268.1 GCA_012799905.1 Lentisphaerota bacterium
CCACCGCCGTCGTCACCACCGACCACATCGCGTTCTATCCCGAGCGCTGCGTGCTCTGTGGACGTTGCGTCGCCCTGTCCCGACAGCGTGGCTCTGGCCTCTGCTTCCACCACCGCGGCGGCAAAACCCAAATCGCTCCCCCGTGGGGACAGACTTGGGAACAAGCGACCGACAACCTGGCCCAAGACCTCATCGACATCTGCCCAGTCGGAGCCCTCTGCCATCCCAAGACAGACACCAAGTAAACACGAACCCGGCGCCGCGAATGGCTTTTTGTTGCGCTTGGGTTATTGTAATGCAAGACTCGCCAGCGGCTCAATGCCCTGGCTGGACGCCCCGCTGTCCACTAATGACATTAACCAACAGTTCACCCCCCACCCCGGGAGACTGACACGAGCGTACGAAAAGAATTCTAGCGCAGGAAGCTGCGCCCTTTAATCGCAACTGGCGACGACATTGTTGTTCGGCATAATAACCCTTTGTCTAAGGTAAGTAGGAGGTACTGCATGAGATGGACTTGTCTAATGATGGCATTGCTGGGTTGCGCGCTGTTTGCGCAAGGTCAGGCGCTTGACCATGATCCGGCGCTCTTGGGTTACTGGCCATTCGAGGAGGGCTACGGCGTCTTCAGCATTGACAAGGGCCCGCTGGGACGCGATGCGATGCTGCGCGGAGCCTCGTGGGCCAGCGGCGACTTTGGCAAGGCCGTACATTGCAACGGCAAAAATGCCTTTGTATCACTGCCGTCAATGCCTGAATTGAATGGCTCAGACGAGCTGAGCCTGTCAGTGTGGGTGTACTGGGAAGGCAGCGGACGCTATCCAAATATTCTGAGCGCAGGGTGGAATCCCGGCGGCTTCATGATCTTTGTGGTTGACGACTATTGCAGCTTTCGCATGGGGCGTCCAGGTCATCGCGCCGGCGCACCCGGCCATGAGTGGCGAGAAACCTCAGCGCCGATCGCGAGGAGCTTGCCCAAGAATCGCTGGGTGCACATCGGCGTGACTTTCAGCCGTCCGGACATTTGCACTTATCTTGATGGCAAGCCCGTCGGCAAAGCCAAATGGGACTACCCGGTAGCTACGGACGGCGAAATCCAGCTGGGACGCTGGCACGGCGACACGACTCACCAAGGACTGCTCGACGAACTGCGCATCTACAAACGCGCCCTGAGCAGTGACGAAATGGCTAAATTGGCAGACGGAACATCTCGCACTAAAAGCAGCTACGAAATCAAAGAGGAGAAACCGGCCATGCAGGGAATCGCTCATTGGAAGACCAACAACGCAATCTTCACAGTCTGCGAAGACGGCCAACTGCACTCCTGCCGTCTCAAGGCAACAGCAGACAGCCCTGAGCGGGAGCTGCTCAGCGTATCAGCGCCCCTGGGCTACGTGACTCTGGAAAACGGCCAAACCCTCTATGGCCGCCGTGCAAGCGTGGATGACGCGGGCCGCCTAATCATCAGCTTCAGTCGCCAAGGCGGCCATGTGCGCCTGGCGCCTCGGGTCGAAGCGGATTACGTGGTGCTGACAGTGGACGAGGTGACTGTGCCCAACGTCCAGAGCGTCTATTTCTGCCAGCTGTCAACGGTGATGGACCGCTATGTCGGGTGGATGGCTGGGCTGGCTTCCGATGACGACGCCGGGCTTTGCCTGCGTAGCCTGTCCCTTGGCGTTGATACGCGTTTCTCCAACAAACCGCCGCATCTGCAAGCGTGGACAACGGCTGAACACGGTCTCTGCGGCCATAGCATCGCTCTGCTGGCAGCGCCGCGCGCACGTCTGCGTCCCCTGCTGCAAGACCTGGCCAAGCGCGAGGCCGTGCCGCATTCCGTGCATGGCGGGCCCTTTGCAGCAGATTCGCCAGCCACGCGCGGCTCCTATCTCTTTGCCGACCTGGCAGCGAAGCAGGCGGACGACTGGATCGACCTGGCGCGACGCGGCGGCTTCATGTTCATCCATCTCCACGGCTGGTGGCGTACGCTCGGCCATTATGACATCAACCCACGCTATTTCCCCGGCGGCCTGGAGGAAATGAAAGCGACGGTGGCAAAAATCCATGCAGCGGGCTTGCGGGCGGGCATTCATACGCTCACGGCTTGCATTGATCCTCGGGATTCCTGGGTGACGCCGCGGCCATCGCCAGACCTGATCGCCAGTGCACGCTACACCCTGGCGCGACCTTTCAGCGCCGAAGACCGCACGCTCTATGTGAAGGAAAAGCCCGTGCCCGGCCATGAGCTGGTCTGGACGTATTCCAGCAATGGCAATGCAATACGCATCGGCGAAGAAATCATCCGCTATTCGGCCATATCCCACGAAGAACCCTATGC
>JAAZKI010000210.1 GCA_012799905.1 Lentisphaerota bacterium
AAAACCGCCGTTCGAATTGATTTCTTCTGAACCCTGCATTAACTTTAACATTGGCAACCTCGTTGGTGAGTGGAATTATAATGTTGGTAGCATATATAATATACTGCAAGCCAACGGGTTGTCAAGTATTTTGACTCTTTTTTGGGGTGTTGCTTCACGGAATCAGAGTTAAGTAAAACCAGAAAACGCACCGGAGGTTTTTGCTTTTCGCCGCGCATACCGGTATTCCATAATTTATTCTTTTCCATTTCTGTAATCATATTGTGTTTCTGGCGCTGCCCTGTTTTGGGGTCAGGGCAATTGTGGTGACCAGGTCATGCTTAGGAAAACAGTCAAACGGAGGTGTTGGCAATGATTATCGGGATTGTGAAAGAGATCATGCATGGAGAAGGGCGTGTTTCCGCTACTCCGGACACGGTTGCCATGTACCGTGCGGACGGTTTTCGGGTTCTGCTCGAAAAGGGCGCTGGCGTCGGGGCTCTTTTTTCAGATGACGACTACGCCCAGGCTGGAGCCGAGCTTTTTGACGACTGCGAGGATGTGTACCGCCAGGCGGATTTGATTCTGAAAGTCAAGGAGCCCCTGTTCAATTCGAGCAAAGGCCGGCATGAACTTGACATGATGCACGCCGGGCAGTACCTGATAACATTCCTGCATCCTGCCGCGCCGGTCAACCATGACATGGTCAGGAAGATGGCGCAGCAAGGCGTCATCGGCTTGACCCTGGACGGCGTGCCGCGCATTTCCCGGGCTCAAAAGATGGACGCTCTCACCTCCATGAGCACTTGCGCAGGCTACAAGGGCATATTGATAGCCGCCAGCAACCTGACCAAATTCATGCCGCAGATTTTCACGGCGGTGGGCATGATCAAGCCGTGCAATGTCATGGTCATCGGCGTTGGCGTCGCCGGATTGCAGGCTTTGGCCACGGCCAAGCGCCTGGGCGCAGTGACGCATGCGGTTGACATCCGCCCCCCTGCGGTTGAACAGGCCACCAGCCTGGGCGCCAAGATCGTCCCCAGCGAAGTCCCGGCCGAGATTGCGGTCGGCCCGGGCGGCTATGCCAAACCCCTGCCGGAAGAATGGCTGGCAAAGGAACGCGAAGCCATCCGGGAAGCCGTGGCCGGAATGGACGTTATCTTCTGTTCGGCGTTGGTTCCCAGCCGGAAAGCGCCAGTGCTGCTGACGGCGGACATGGTGGCGTCGATGGCGCCAGGGTCGGTGATTGTTGACATCTCCATTGACCAGGGCGGCAATTGCGCCTTGACCGAGCCGGGGGAGACTTGCGTGAAGCACGGGGTGACCATTGAGGGACTCAAGAATATCCCTGGCTTGCTGCCGACCAGTTCGACCTGGATGTTCGCACGAAATGTGTACCACCTGGTGAAATACCTGGTCCAGGACGGCCGCATGACTCTGGACCGGAGCGACGAGATCGTCGCCGGCATCGTCACCACGATTGACGGCAAGGTCGTGCACGAAGGAGCATTGGAAGCAATGGGAGGCAAGGCATGATGGCTGCTTGGCAACTCTGTGTGTTGTTCGTGATCAGTGCGGTGGTCGGCTATTTTCTGATTAGTCAGGTGCCGTCGTTGCTGCACACGCCGCTGATGTCTGGCATGAACGCTTTGTCGGGAATCACGGTATTGGGGGCGTTGGCAGCGGCCGCTGCCGGCCATCAAGGCCTCGCCTTTGCCGCAATCATTTTGGCGATGGTCAATGTCGTCGGCGGCTTTTGGGTGACCGACCTGATGCTGAAGATGTTCAAAAAAGAAAAGGAGACGGCTCACGATGAGTGACACGGTCTATCTAATCATAGGTATTTTGACGGTGCTTGCGGTTTTGGCCGGCATTTCCGCCATGAGCCGAGTTCGTAGCGCCCGAGCCGGCAATCTGATTGGGGCCATTGCGGTGGCGGTCGTGCTGGTCGTCACCATGTGCAAGCATGAATTGTTTGGTCAGCCGATGGTGCTCGTCGCCCTGATCGTCGGTGCCGCGTTGGGTGCATTTGGCGCGTTGCGGGTAAAGATGATCCAGATGCCGCAGTTTGTGGCAGTGCTGAATGGCTTGGGCGGCTTGGCGAGCGCCCTGGTGGCCTACGGCAGCCTCAATGTCGGCAACGCCCTGGAGCAGTATGCGTCTCAGGTTGCACTGGCGGTCGGACTGGTGACTGCCTCTGGCAGCGCTGTTGCGGCTGGCAAATTGGCTCGGATGCTGCCGCAGCGGCCAGTGATTCTGAAAGGCCACTCTGTGATTGTCGGCGGCCTATTGCTTTTGACGGTGATTGCCATCATCGCCAAAGCATCAACGCCGGTATTGATTGCGTCGCTGCTGTTTGGGGTGTTTTTCTCTATCCGCGTTGGCGGCGCAGATATGCCGATCACCATTTCCTTGCTGAATTCGCTCAGTGGCGTGGCCGGCGGCGTGGCCGGCATCGCCATAGGCGATCCGGTTCTCACCTGTATCGGAGGCGTTGTCGGGGCGTCTGGGTTGCTGTTGACGCAAATCATGGGCAGAGCCATGAATCGTAGCCTCGCGAATATCCTCCTGGGCAGGACGACGGTGACGGCATCGGCGAAAGGGACGCATGCGAAGCCTGCGGCGACCACCCCAGCAGCCGCGCCGGAAGCGGCTGCCGCCCCTGCGGAGGCAGCGGAAGCGCCGGCGGCTGACAGCGCCCCCGCAGAAGCAGAGCCGGCCGCCCCTATGTCCGCTGAAGACCGGTCTGCGCTTCTCAAGGAGATTTTGAGCGCGGCCAAGGACGTCATCATTGTCCCTGGATATGGCATGGCCTTGGCGCAGGCGCAGGCTTCAGTCAAGAAGCTGGCTGACACCCTGACAGCGCGCGGCGCCAAAGTGCGCTATGCGATTCATCCGGTGGCGGGCCGCATGCCTGGGCACATGAATGTTCTCCTGTGCGAGGTCGATGTGCCATACGAGCAACTCTTTGAACTGGATGACATCAACAGTGACTTTGCCGCGTGCGACGTGGTCGTGGTAGTGGGCGCCAACGACACCATCAATCCGGCCGCGAATACAGCCGAGGGCACACCGATCTATGGCATGCCGGTGCTGGCTGTAGGCGATGCGCCGCACACAATCGTCTGCAATCTTGATGACAGCCCCGGCTATGCTGGCGTGCCCAATTCATTGTATCAGAGCAGCAAGAGCCTGCTGATGTTCGGCGACGCCAAGGATACGTTGGCAGAACTTCTGGACTTGCTCAAGTAAAGCCTAAGCCACAAGCCGCCTTTTTGGCCGTTGCCCGAACATTGGCCGGAAAGGCGGCTTTTGCTGCGAATCATCCAGACAATGCGGAGGAAGCATGGACGACAGTCGTGCCTATATCCTGTTCACGATGGATGTCGAAATCGTCGCGGGCAGTGCGACGGCCTCTGGGCCGGACAGCAATGCGGAAGGCGCCCAGCGTATCCGTGAGTACATGGAGGTTTTGGGCGAGCGTGGCTTTACGCCGACCTTTTTTGTGGACCCGCAGCTCGGCTCTGAGCAGGCCGAGTTGTTTCTTGAGTTGCGCGACGCCGGGGCGGAAATCGGCATGCACATCCATGCCGCCAAGTTCTCCCAGGACGGGCGTACCGACGAACTCGGCGCGTTGACTGCCGCTGAACAGAAGGCAATGCTGATGCGCGGCTTAGAGCTCTTCGAGCGCCATTTCCAGTTCCGGCCGCGGATTTTCCGCCCTGGGTGCTTTTCTGCCAACGACCATACCTACGGCGTGTTGACCGAGCTTGGCTTTGAGGGCGGCAGCATCAGCATTCCTGGCCGGGTCTGGATGGAGCGCTATTGCGAATGGTCCGCTGCCGAACCGCATCCGCATTATGCGAATGCGGCCATGCGACAGTACCCGGGTTCTCTGCCGTTTGTCGAGATTCCGCTGTCGGTCGACCGTTCGCAAAAGCATCGTCATCCGCTCGGCTTTGAGTATTATTTTGACCTGCGTCCTGGCGATGTGTACCAGAGTGAGAATGTCGTGCCGCGTGATCATCGGCAGGTGCTGGAGAATATCGTGCGGCAATTGGCGGAAGAGCAGCCGCTTTTGAAGACGATTGTTATCGATGTCCACAACGACCGCGATTTTCGCGATTTGTCGCAGGCGCCAGCCCAGCATCTGCGGACGATTCTGGATAATCTGGCGCCGGTTCTGGCAGCATACGGCCTGAACGGCGTCAATGCCACCTACACCGAGGCAATCAGGATATTCAAGGCCAAAGCCGATGTACGGCCCAGGTTTTGAACGAGCGATGTTGACTAAAAACTCATTGACGGGGTGAATTATGAAGACTTGGCGTTGCGTATTGGGTGTGCTTTTGTTGGGCGCAGGCTTGTCAGCGCAAGGGCTGTTGCACAATCCTGAGCTGGCTGCCAATTCGCGTGGGGAGATTATGCATTGGCTTTCCGATGCCGGGGTGGCGACGCCGTTTCCCGGGCAGGGGCCGGACGGCCGGAACGCAGTCAAGCTCACCTTTGCCAAGGGCGAAGTCTTCAAGCAGCCTGCCATCACCCTGGTTGCCGGCGAAACTTACCGGGTGAGCGCCTACATCAAAACGGCTGACTTCACCTTCCGACGCTGCGGCATGGTGGTCTGGAACTATGGCTGGCAGAATGACGCCGGCATTTCCCCGTTGCCCAACCCCTGTCCGGAATGGACTTTGGTGCAGGCTGACGTGACCTTGCCGCAAAGCAGCACTGGCACGTATACATTCGGATGGTACGCCCTGGATGGCGGCGGCGAGCTGCTGGTGTCATCGCCTACCTTGGAGCCGTTGACGGAAAAAGCCAGGGCCGGCGCCAAGCCCGCACCGCTTTTCGAGGACAGCAAGCGCCTGATTCCGGTGGCGCCGCGTTTGTTCCAGATTCCGGTTGAGCGGCCGGAACTGACGTTCAGCCTGATTGCTGACCTGCCGCCAGCCGAACATGAAATCCGCGCTCAGATTCAACCGCCCGGCGCTGACGCCTTTCAGCCACTCGGCGTCTTCCCCCTGGTTGATGGCGACATCAAAATCCCGCTGGGCGCTATATCGACCGGCCAGGGCCGCATTAAGGTCGAACTCGTCAAAAAGGCCGACGGCGCCGTGCTGTCCAGTCACGAATATCCTTTTGGCGTCATTGTTCCGACGCCAGCGCCAGCCAGCAACAAAAAGCTTAATCAACTGGTGACCGAAGTCATCAATGCTGAGTTGGAAAACAAGACATACGAGTTCGTCAATCCGCGTCCTGGGTGGGTCTATATCGCCTTGACGCCGTCCAGCCCGACCGGCGAGGCGTTCCTGGATGACCAGCCGTCGCCTGTTGTCAAGCCGCGCGTTGGCGAGGCCTCGGAGACGATGCGGCATCTTGAGGCTGGCACGCATCAGCTGCGGGTGACTGGCACGACGGGCGGCCGACTGCACGTCCGCCTGGTGCCGGAATTGCATCTGTATCCCTTTTTCATGGTGGAAAAGACTGACCAGACGCTGTATCGCTGGGACCTGGATTTCTACAAGAAGCACTTTTTCCCGGCGGTCAACTTCATCAATGGCACCAGTCCCTCCAAGCAGGCTCTGCAAGAGGTGCGCGACCGCGGCATCCGCTTGATTGCCAGCACGGGCTTCTCGGCTAAAGGCTGGCGGGACGCATCCTTGATAAAGGAGCGCATCGCCCAGGTGCTGTCCAGTCCTGGAAATGACGGCGTCACCCTGGATGAATTGTTCGCCAATGGCGATAAGGCCATCCATAAAGCCTATTCCGAGGCGATGTGGGACCTTCTGGACGAGGAGAAGTTGATTTACACCTGGGTGTGTTCGGGCTATTTCAAGGATCGTCGCGCGCACCAGGAGATGTTCGCGGCCGCGAGCAATGTCTCCCGCAGTCGCGGCAAGGTCTTGAACGAAACCTACATTATGACCCAGCCGACGCTGGAGGACATGGAGACCTATCTTGACAACTACCGCAACTATGTCATTGACGGCGCACGGCTTATCGACAACCCTGCCGCCAGCATGATGATGATTATGACCGGTCTGATCTCCTGCGGGCGCTGGAATTGCTATGTCCATCCCGAAGTCGACATCAAGTACTTCTTTGACCGGTTCTATCACATGCTCGCCAATGCGCCTGAATTCGACGGCCTGTACGGTCTCGGGTGCTACAATTCCGCCCATATTGACGAGGAGACCATGCGCTGGGTTGCGCGTCTGATGCGTCATTATGCCGTCGAAGGCCGGCGTGATCTGCTCTCTGACCAGTATGGTTTCCGCTATCTCCCGGGACACCTGCAAGACGGCGATTTTGTCGAAGGCTTCACGCATTGGCAAAGTCGACCTGCGGCAGAGGGGACGCTGCAAGCCACCACCATCAAGAATTATGGCGGAAAAATCCAGATGCGGCGAAGCAAATATGCCTCCCGCGGCGACCACGTGGCTATTTTTCAGCGTCATTCCAGTCAGGCCAACCAGCTCAGCCAGACGGCGACCGGCTTGCAGCCAGGCAAACTCTACACGCTTAGCTACGTTGTCGGCGATTTTGATGACATTGCCGAGATTAAGCCGGAAGCGCCGGACATTCTGCTGACAGCGACCTTGGAGGGCGCTGAAGTCATCCCGTCCGGCACCTATGTGCATCGTTGGCCAAACACCTATCGCCCCAAGGCCAAGCTGGCTTCCCAGGACACGCATCGGATTTTGTTCCGGGCGCAACAGGAGCGGGTGGTCATCACCTTCCGGGACTGGCAGGCGGAGGGAGTCCCCGGCGGGCCGGAAGGGCAGCGGCTGGTGCTCAATTTCGTCAGCCTGAAACCGTATTACGAACAGTGAGCGCAGCTTCAAGTGCTGGGAGAATTTTTTCGTAATCGCTTAGTCTTCTGTAGCGCCTTTACAAGGCGCCAGAAGACTAAGCGATTACGA
>JAAZKI010000399.1 GCA_012799905.1 Lentisphaerota bacterium
CCGCTGGAACGCCTTGGCGCCATTACCGTCAAGGGTGTGTCGCCGTTTCCATCTGCGGGCAACCCTACGCCCAGGACAGCGGAGGTCTATGGCGGCATGCTTAATGCGATCGGTTTGCAGAATCCCGGCATCGACGCATTTATCAGTCATCCCGACTATTTGCCTTTTCTGCGCAGCGTCGATTGCCCGGTATTCGTCAACATCTGGGGGCGGACGATTGAGCAGTACGTCGAGGTGGCTGCCCGGCTGGAGCAAGAGCGAAAGGGCATTGCCGCGCTGGAGATTAACATTTCGTGTCCGAATATCAAGGAGGGCGGCATTGCCTTTGGGACGGACCTTGGGCAGGCGGCCAAAGTCGTGTCAGCAGTGCGCGCTGCCACCAGCTTGCCGCTCATTACAAAACTCAGCCCGAATGTCACCCGGATTGGAGATTTTGCGCGCTGCGTGGTTGACGCTGGCAGCGATATGATATCCCTTATCAACACGATTCCCGGCATGGCGATTGACATTGAAACCAGGACGTTCCGCATCGCCAATCGCACGGGCGGACTCAGCGGCCCGGGAATCAAGCCGGTGGCAGTTCGCATGGTGTATGAGGCGCGCCAGGCCGTCGACGTGCCGATCATCGGCATGGGCGGCGTCAGAACTGCTGAGGATGCCATCGAATTTATGATGGCCGGCGCTGATGCCGTGGGAGTCGGAACCGCGATTTTCAGCAATCCGCATTGTTTGCTGGATATCATCGACGGCATGGATGCCTGGCTGGATCGACATGGCATAGCGGATGTATCGTCGATTGTTGGCGTAATGTGAGATTACGCAAACAGAACTGCTGATTTTTCGCTCACGGGCCGAAGAGTGTGTCCAGTCCGATGGTGAGGATGAAGGTCATCATGCTGTTGGACAATTCGCCGGCGCGGCTGCCGAGCTTGTCGTCCCGCTGCTTGGGCGCAGCGGGCATTTCGGCGCGGTTTTCTGGCTGAAAGCCGGTGATTGGCGGTTGGCTGAGGCCAGCCCGGAGATGTTCGGGGATATCGATTTTCTGCCATTTTTCGGCTTGCTGGAAGGCCTTGGCTTCAGCGTTCCACTCATGACTTTCGAGCAGCAGCAGGTCTGGGAAGAGGCTGATGACTTTGAAGCCCGGGCGGTGACTGCGGCCGATAGCCGGGGCGATGACTTGCTTCCAGGCGCCGCGGGTGAACTCCAGGTCCAAGTGGAGGTGTCCGCTTAAGACGGCGATCACCTGCGGATTAGCGGTGAGCATGGCTGCGGTGCGGTCGGCTTCAAGAAAGGCAGCAGGCCAAAGTGTTTCATGGAGGATGAACAAGGTCGGCTTACTGGCGTTCTTTTGCAAGTCCTGCTGCATCCAAGACCAGGATTCCGGGGTGAAGACAGCGCAGCCCTCGGCGCCGCCGGCCTGGATGTCAGTGGCGGCGAATTGGAAGTGAATGCCGCCGAAGTCAAAGCTGTAGTGGTGCGGGCCAAAGACTTGGTCAAAGCCCCAGGGCCAGTTGTCGCCGGGAATGATGCAGTAAGGCGAGGCCAATTCGCGGTCGAGGAATTTCTTCAGCCAGAGTTGTCGGCGGACGGGTTGGGGCAGGCGCTTTTCATTGTCGTCAAGTCCGCCCTGGTCATATCCGCAGTTGTCGCCGGTGATCATGGTGAAGTTCGGCTTCAAATCGTCGCGGATGGCATGGCAGGCGGCAGTGACTAAGTCAATGCTTTTTTGGTCGGTGATGTGGAGGTCGGTCATCCAGGCGACCCGGAAAATGGGCGGCTGACTGCGAGACGCCCAGGATGGCTTTGGCATTGGGGCGATTTCCAGCTGCTTGGCGATTTCAAAAACATCGGCAAGAGCGCTGCCGCGGGTATTTTTCTTCGCGCTGGCGGAAGTCTGGCACCATCCGGTCAGGGATAGGGCGAGCAGAAGGGAGGCGATGGTCAAGAGATGGTTGCGCATGGTGTTTTAGTGGACAGTGGGTGTGGTATGGGCGGGAAGGGACATAGGCGAGGCGCCGGCTGGGCATAGTATACTATAGTTGCGAATAGGCACATAATATAGCATAGCGTGAACGGGTGTGCCCGTCAATCAAAGCGATAGTGACGTTGCTGGATAAAATAGGTCAGTTATTGATATTTGCCGCCCGCTGCTGTGGACATGGTGGACGGTGTGGATAGCGTAGTCCAAACTCACCCTCGCCCCTCGCCCCTCGCCCCTAATTCTCGCCCCTCGCCCCTCGCCCCTTTTGTCAGGTCTACCAGGCTATCTGGATGCAACGGAAGATGATCAGGCCACAGACAATCGCCTTGGCGACGGTGCCGGCCAGAAAGCCGAACAGAGCGCCGAACGCAGCCCGTGTCGCTTCCGGGTGCTTTTTGCCGTTGATGATTTCACCGATAAAAGCTCCGAGCAGCGGGCAAAAAATCAAGCCCCAGGGCGGAAATAGGAAAAAACCGGCGATGATCCCTATGGTGCAACCCCAGGCGCCGTGCTTGCTGCCACCGAATTGCTTGTTACCGACTACAGGCAAGGCAGTGTCGAGAGCAGTAACGAGCAGAACTGCAACGAGCCAGAGGATTAGTTCAAGGGTAGAGAACTCGATCCACTTGGTGAAATGCAGAATGACCATGCCGACATATGAGAGCGGCGGCCCGGGCAAAGCGGGAAGCACGCATCCAGCCAGGCCAGCCAGAAGGGCAATAATGCCGAGGATGCATAAGATGATGTCGAGATAGGGCATGGCGACCACGAAAGGAGCGAAAAAAACTTAATGCGCGAAATTTTGGTTGATGTGGGTGTAGTGGCAGCCTGAAGGCTATACTACGTACGGCAGGCTAAAGTTTGAATTGCATGTTGGCAGGCTAAAGCCTGCGGGACATACAGCAAACTAAAGTTTGAACTACGTGCTCCTGCAAGCGAGGTACATACTGCAAGCTGAAGTTTGAATTGCATGTTGGCAGGCTAAAGCCTGCGGGACATACAGCAAGCTGAAGTTTGAATTACGTGCTCGTGCAAGCGAGGGGCGTACTGCAAGCTGAAGATTGAGTTGCATGTTGGCAGGCTAAAGCCTGCGGGACGTACAGCAAACTAAA
>JAAZKI010000259.1 GCA_012799905.1 Lentisphaerota bacterium
ATTCATAATTCATAATTCGTAAGGGGCGAGGGGCGAGGGGCGAGGGGCGAGGGGATGACGGTACTTCCCACGACCGGCACCGTCCACTATTGTCCACGTCCGTCCACGTCCACTCACCACTAAAGTCCATTTCAGTCCACAGTCCATCGTCTACTGAAGTCCGCTAATGTCCACTTCCGTCCATTGTCCACTGTCCACTAAAGTGTCTTACCCGGGACGCCTAGCTCGGCTAATTGCCGGGACTCCGAGCATCATCAGTCGGCGACCGATTAGCCGTCAAATTATATATAGCCATAACATTAAGCAAAAAACGGGCTTGATGCCCGAGGCAGACGGCTCCAGGCGAAAATAAGCCAATAATAGCAGCCCGCCAAGCGTTAAATGTTATTACAACCGCAAGCCTGATTTCCGGATTTCTCATGGCCTCACGCTAATCAATTTTCCTGCTCATGCATACCTCTTTTGCCATATTGCCCCACCGGCGCTGGTGGTTCGCATTCATGTTGGTCGCCAGTGCTCTCCTGCATGCTGCCCCCAGCGGCTGGAATTCCGTCGTACAATGCCGCCGCGATGAAGGCAACATTGAGTTCACCGCCCCCTGGGGCGAGGCTGGCGCGGCCAGCATCCTGGTCGTGCAAAAGTCCACTGAACGCGCTATCCGCCTTGATCTGCGCGCCAATGGCTGGAAGGCGACAGAACAGCTGCCAGGCGGCTACGAACGACCGTTGACCGCCCTGCGCTACTTCCCCCCGGCGACCCCTGACCCAGAACGCGCTGATACGCCTATCACCATCAAATTTCGCGAGAATGAATGGTCTTTCTACGTGGACGGCATTCTCCGCGGCATCATGGCAGCGCCGTTCGCCCTCCCCGGCGAAGTGTGCTGGCCCCAGCGCCCGCTGTTCTCTCTCAGCGAACCAATGCGCTTCCGTCCGGTTCCACGAGCCGCCTATACAACCGACTTCATGATTGAGGAAGGCGCACCCAATGAACTGTATCCGTGGAACATACAACTTGGCGCCTGGGGCATCCACACCGCCCTGCAAGCAGCGGTCGAACGCCCGGAAACCGACCAAAAACGCACCAAAGAAGCCCCCCTGGTGCCTGACAAATCACCGAATTTCTACTCCCTCAAAGGCGGCGGCCAAAGCCAAGATGCCATCATCACCACCGGCTATGACTATTTTGACAACTACCACCTGACCGGCGCCCTGCAACTGGAAAACGGCGAGGCCGGCATCGTCTTCTATCACCGCGATGAAACGCCGCCAACCCCCGCTGACCCCGACGCCGAACTGCCGGCCCCAGACCCCGCCAAGGCCGACTTCTACGCTTTCACCATCCGCATGAACGCCCCCGCCCCTGGCCAGAACGAACTCCGTCTCTGGAAACAATACCGCGGCCAACGCACCGTGCTGGCGCGAGCCTACACGCCACTTTACGCCAACCAATGGTACCAGCCGGGCATCAAGGCGCATGGCAACGAAATCATCTGCTTCCTGGATGGCTTTGAAGTCTTCCGCGTCACCGAACAACTCCCGGTCGGCGGCAAAATCGGCCTGTTCGCTAACACGCCAATCAGCATCCGGTTTGACGATATCGCGCTCTCACCCTATACCGCCTTTCACCTGCATGACGCAGCCGACCTGCGCTATAACACGCTCCACGCCGAAGGCGCCCTGGTCAAAGCCCTGGAACAGGCAGAAGCAAAGGCTGCGGGCGACGGCCTAACCCTGTTTGCTGGCGCCGGGCGGGACGACGCCAGCCTCATCCTCGGCCGCACCCACAATCGAAACATGCTGCTGGAAGACGAAGTGACCGCCCACGGCACCGCTTGGGCCGTCGGTTTGATCGCCGGCTGGCAGAGCCCCCAAAAACCGCATTTCCGCTTCCAAATCGAACGCCTCGATAACCAAACCATCTGCAGCCGGCTGCTGCGAGTGTCGCCCAAGGGCGACCTAGAACTTCTGGAGGA
>JAAZKI010000075.1 GCA_012799905.1 Lentisphaerota bacterium
CATAGATTTGGAGCCCTGTAAGGGTGACACATAGCTTAGGTTTGGACACTATAGTCCACCCTAAGTTCATCTGTGTCCATCCGTGGTTAAAAACAACCCTAAGACAAAAATTTCGTGTCCTTTCGTGTTTTTTCGTGGTTAAAAAATTAGGTAGTCCTTACCTAAGCACTTGACGCTCGCGTCAATTTCCCGACCGTCCTGGCGTGAAGTTCCCCTCGGTGACTTCCTGGACGTACTGCTTAAGGCCGTTGAGGGCCGCCTCGCCGAGTTGGGTATAAATCTTGGCATGTTTAGGGACAAAATCGCCCCCTAGGCCGAGGATGTCGGTGATGACTTGCACCTGGCCGTCACACCGCGGCCCGGCGCCGATGCCGATAGTCGGAATCGTCAGACGGCCGGTGATCTCCTCTGCCAAGGCTGCCGGCACGCCTTCCAGGACAACGGCAAAGGCGCCTGCGTCCTGGACAGCGAGGGCGTCGTCCAAGATAGCGGCTGCTTCCTCTTGCGTCTTGCCATGCAGCCGGTAGCCGCCGTCTTTGAGCACGGACTGCGGCATCAGGCCGATGTGCCCCATGACCGGAATGCCGACGTCCACCAAGCGGCGGATGACGCCATGCATAACCCGACCGCCCTCCAGCTTGACACCGTCCGCCCCGACTTCCTTCAGGTAGCGGCCAGCGTTCACGACGGCCTCTTCCAGGGAGACCTGATAGCTCATAAACGGCATGTCGCCGATGACCATGGCTTGGCGTGCGCCGCGACGAACTGCCGCTGTCAGGGCCAGGGATTCCTCCATCGTCACCGGAATGGTGTTTTCATAACCCAGCACCGTGTTTCCCATAGAGTCGCCGACCAGCAAAATATGTATGCCGGCCGCGTCAGCCAGCCTCGCCATAATCGCGTCATAAGCCGTCACCATGACAATCTGGCGGCCGGACGCTTTCATCTTCGCCAGGTCGCGCACCGTGTATCGCCGTTCCGCTGTTCCCATAACTATCTGTCCTTCCGTTATTTCTCCGGCTGTGCCGAAGCCGTCGTCGTCGTCTTTGCCGATTTAGCGAGTTGCTCCAAGGCCGCCAGGGCGCCGCGATGTCCAAGCGAAGCAGCCTTGACAAAGCAGTCCCGCGCCGCCTGCCGGTCAGGCGGCGTTCCCCGACCTTGCAACAGGCACATCCCGAGTTTGAAGAGGGCTTCCGGCTCTTCCTGAGCGGCGGCGCGGCGGTACCATCGGACTGCTTCAGCCAGATCAACCGCCGTGCCGACGCCCTCCTCGTACATCATGCCCAGGCGCAATTCAGCCAGAACGTAGCCCTGCCGGGCAGACCGTTCGACCCAGCGCCACGCCTCAGTCGCACTTTTGGGCACGGCTCGGCCTTCCAGGTAAGCCATTCCCAAGTTATATTCGCCCAGCGAATCACCTTGGTTAGCAGCCAGGCGGTAGTAT
Organism: Lentisphaerota bacterium; assembly: GCA_012799905.1. GTDB lineage: Bacteria > Verrucomicrobiota > Lentisphaeria > Oligosphaerales > Oligosphaeraceae > JAAZKI01. The sequence goes on from JAAZKI010000075.1 coordinate 1,445, forward strand.
TCTGCTGCCTTTGCCAAGTCACGGCCGACGCCGGCGCCATCGCGGTAGCAGGTGGCGAGGGCGACCTGGGCCGGCGCATAGCCGGCTTTGGCAGCAGTCGCGTACCAGGTGACCGCCACGTCGGTGTTGCGCACAGCGCCCATGCCGGTCTGATAGCAATAGCCCAACTTGGCCTGGGCTTCGGGATCACCGTCCTGCGCCGCCATGTTCAGCCAGGAGAACATCTCGTTGTAATCGCGTTCGACGCCAATGCCGCGCTGATAGCAATCCGCCAGCCGCACCTGAGCCCGAATGTCGCCCTTGAGGGCGGCTTGCGACAGCAGACTGACTGCTTCCGAAGCTGGCGCCGGGGTGCCCAGGCCGTTCAAAATAAATAAGGCGACCTTGCGCATGCAGGCGGCGTTGCCGGCGTCCGCGAGTTGACGCAGATATTTCATCGCCTGGACGTAGTCGCCCTCATCCTCAGCGATGATGGCGACTTTCATCTGCGCCTCCGGCACCCCGGCATCCGCAGCATTGACATACCATTGCCGAGCCTGCTCCAAGGACTTGTCAACACCAAAGCCGCCATCATAACACAGCCCCAGGTTGAACATGGCCCGACCGTTGCCGAGCTCAGCGGCTTTTTCAAACCAGTCCACAGCCTTGCGGTAATTCTGCTTCACCTTGGCTCGGCCGGTAAAATAGATGTCCCCCAGCGCCAGCATCGCCTGGTGGTTGCCCTCCTTCGCCAGTGTCTCCAACCGCTCCACCGAGACGGTGTCTTCCTTCTTCGGCGTCGTCTTCGTCTTTTTACGCGGAATGCCGGGCTGCTCGTCCACCCCAAATGTCGGCGCTGACACCCCCTCCGACTGCTTCGCCTTGGACTTGCCGCCAAAAGGCCAATACCAGGCTCCGGAAAGACTGGCCGCCGCCAGCAAGGCGCAGAGCACCGCCAGACGGGCCGCCGTCGCTGTTATGTGCTTGTAAACCATAATGTTGACTCCTCATCTGAACCATGCGGTTGTCGAGCCGAAGGAACTACATAATTTATAACATAAACTGGAAATTGATAATCAGAGGGGCTATATTCATTTGAAAATACGTCCGCCCTTGGACGGCGGCAGGGCGAACCACGCCCCGGCTCCCGAAAGAGAAACGGAGTCCCAGGCGCCAGGTCGGCCGCCCGCACAGGACGGCTTTTTTTAGCGGACGATTCAATTGATTTACTTGTTAACTATCAATCCTGTTGTATGTTATACTTTTAACAGACACGCAAATCGCAATTCCGTTTTTTGAACTTTCGAAAAACATCTTCAATCCCAAGAATATCCTTAATTGGAGGCAACATGGCAATGACGAAACGTGACTTGGTAGTGCGCATCGCACGACAGACTAACCTGAAGCAAAGCGATGTGATGGACGTAGTCCAACTCACACTCGATACGATAACCGAAGAACTCGCTGCCGGCCGCAGCATTGAATTCCGCAATTTTGGTGTGTTTGAAGTCATGCGCCGCAAAGAGCGCGTTGGCCGCAACCCGAACGAACCGACCACCGAAGTGAGGATTCCAGAGCGCGCCGTGGTTAAATTCAAGCCCGGCAAAGAAATGCGCAAGCTGGTCATGCAGATCAACCCCCAAGAACTCAAATAAGACGAGACGGCGCACCGATTCGTCATGTCCCCCGGCGGACAGGCATGATCCGAAGCCAGCCCAAGAGCTGGCTTCTCTTGTTTGCCGTTTTCCCAAAGCCGCCTCCGCTGACTTTGCGCTCAAGTCTATATCTCTCCGGGGCAAAAGATGTTGCGCCGAGACTATAAAGCCAGGAAAGGAACTTCGTCATGTCATCCGCGACTGAACCTCTGCCCGGGACTTCCGATTGTTGGGAACCCGAAGTGCTGGACTGGATCGAACTGGAAACCGCGGCTCGCGAAATCTTCCACCGCTACGGCTATGCCGAAGTGCGGACTCCGATCTTCGAACGCACCGAGGTCTTCGTCCGCAGCCTGGGTGACGAGACTGACGTCGTCCAAAAGGAGATGTACACTTTCACCGACCGCGGCGGCCGCAGCTTAACCTTACGGCCAGAGGGCACGGCTGGCGTCATCCGCGCCGTGGCTGATCGCGGCCTGGAGCAAGGCGAGGAAGCGCGTGTGTTCTATTTCGGGCCGATGTTCCGCGGCGAACGCCCGGCCGCAGGTCGCCGGCGGCAGTTCCACCAGGTCGGCGTCGAGGCCGTCGGCAATGACTCGCCGTGGATGGACGCCGAGTGCATCGCCATGCTAAGCCAGTACCTGGAGCAGATTGGCGTCACCGGCGGCAAGATCAAGATCAATTCGCGGGGCCTGCCGGAAGACCGGCCGCAGGTCAACGCCGCCCTGACTGAATATTTCACACCGCACGCTCCTGGCATGTGCGAAGACTGTCAGCGTCGACTCACCACCAACATCTGGCGCATGCTGGACTGCAAGAACCCAGCCTGTCAGGAAATCGCCGCCGGAGCGCCTGACCTTGTCAGCCTGATGAGCGATGACACCCAGGCTTTTTTCGCCCGCGTCTGCCAGTCCTTGGACAGCCTCGGCGTCGACTACGAGGTCGCCCCGCGGCTGGTGCGCGGCCTTGACTACTACATCCATACCGTCTTTGAAATCACCCACTCCGGCCTGGGGGCGCAGGACGCCTTGGCCGGCGGCGGCCGCTACCGAATCGTGCTGCCCGGCGCCAAAAAGCCGGTCGAAGGCATTGGCTTTGCCGCTGGCATGGAACGCCTGCTGCTCGCACGCGCCAGCCTGGGACGGCAGACACCGGCCACCGCTGCGGCGGATATCGCCATCATCAGCCTCGGCGAAAACGCAATCCTGCCCGGCCTGCGCCTGGCTCAAGACCTGCGCGCAACGCTGTCCGGCCTGCGGGTGAAAGCCGACTTCTCCGGCCGCAGCCTGAAAGCGCAGATGCGCGGCGCCAACCGCTCCGGCGCGCGCTTGGCCCTGATCCGCGGCGACAACGAATTGGCCGAGAACGTCGTCCTCTGCCGCGATATGACGACTTCCGAGCAGCAAACCGTCCCTGCCGCCGACCTGATGGCCTGGATCAACGAACGCCGCCCAAATCTGTTTGCCTAAGTCCCATCGCGCCCCACAGCCACTGAAGGAACAGCCATGTCTTATCCGCGCACGCATCATTGCAATGAACTAGGCCCGGCTCAGATCGGGCAGCAAGTATCTCTATGCGGCTGGGTCAATTCCAGCCGCAATCTCGGCGGCCTGATCTTCATCGACCTTCGCGACCGCGAAGGCATCACCCAGCTATTCATCGACCCGACCGAAAAACCTGACTTGGCCGCCATCGCCAAGGACATCCGCGAAGAGTGGGTGCTGGCTGCCGATGGCATCGTCCGCCCCAGGCCAGACAACATGGTCAACAAAAACCGCGCCACCGGCGCCATTGAGGTCGAAGTCACCAGCCTGACTGTCCTCAACCCGGCGCTGCCCATGCCCTATCACCTGGAAGACCCTGCTGCCAGCGATGATATGCGCCTGAAATACCGCTACCTTGATATGCGCCGCTCCGGCATCGTCAACAACCTCCGTCTCCGCCATCGCATCACTAAAATCTGCCGCGACTGCCTGGACGCGCATGGCTTCATCGAAGTCGAGACGCCGATCCTGAGCAAAAGCACGCCGGAAGGAGCGCGTGACTACTTAGTCCCCAGCCGGGTTCACCCGGGGAACTTCTACGCCCTGCCCCAAGCGCCGCAGCAGTACAAGCAAATTCTGATGGTAGGCGGCCTGGAGCGCTATTTCCAAATCGCACGCTGTTTCCGCGACGAGGACCTGCGCGCTGACCGACAGCCGGAATTCACCCAGATCGACCTGGAAATGAGCTTTATTGACCAGGACGACATCATGACACTGGTGGAAACCATGATTGCAGCGGTGGTGAAAGAAATTCACGGCCTCGAAGTTCCGCTCCCCTTCCAGCGCCTGACCTACCAGGAAGCCATGGACCGCTATGGTTCGGACAAGCCGGACCTACGCTTCGGACTCGAAATCCATGACCTCACCACCGTCCTGAAAGACACGACCTTCCAAGCCCTGCGCGGCGCACTCGACAATGGCGGCGTCATCCGAGCCATCAACGCCGTTGGCATGGCGCCGACAAGCAGTCGCAAACAGCTCGACGAGCTGACTGCCACCGCCAAGCTCTTTGGCGCGAAAGGCCTCGTCTGGCTGAAAGTCGAAGATAACGGCGCCTGGTCGGGCAGCGCTGCCAAATTCTTCACTGACGCTGAGAAGTCAGCGGTGAACGCCGCGATGGCGGCCAAGCCCGGCGATTTGCTGCTGATGGCGGCTGATTCCTGGCGCTGCGCCAGCGAAGTCATGGGCCGCCTCCGGCTGGAACTGGCCGCCAAGGCCGGCCTGAACGAAACTCCTGGCTTCAAATTCCTCTGGGTGGTGAACTTCCCGCTGCTGGACTGGGACGAAGAAACTGAACGTTTCGTTGCCGTGCACCATCCATTCACCAGCCCGCTGGACGAGGACGTGGCGCTATTGACCACCGATCCCGGCAAAGTCCGAGCCAAGGCCTATGACGTGGTGCTCAATGGGGTCGAACTCGGAGGCGGCTCCATCCGGATTCACCAGGCCGACCGCCAGGCTCTGATGTTCAAGACGCTCGGCATCAGCGAAGACGAAGCCAAGCTGCGCTTCGGCCATATCCTGGAGGCGTTCTCCTTCGGGGCGCCGCCGCACGGCGGCTTGGCCATCGGCCTCGACCGCTTCGTCATGCTGATGTGCGGCGCTAAATCGATCCGAGACGTAATCGCCTTCCCCAAAACCGCCAAGGCATCATGCCTGATGACGGATTCCCCCAGCACGGTTGACAAGGCCCAGCTGGATGAATTAGGAATTGCTATATGTTCTTCGCCGCGCTCGATTTAGGCAGCAACACCGTCTCCACGCTGGTGCGGCAGGCTAAGTCCGAAGGTCTGGTCAGTGTCGCCAAAATCAGCGAATGCACCCGGCTGGGCGAAAACTTGGCCGCGACTGGCAACTTACAGCCAGCCGCGATGCAACGCACCATCGCTGCTGCCGCACGCCAGCTGGAACGCATCCGCTGCGACTTCGCGCCGCTCCGGCTGACCGCCGTCGGCACCAGCGCCGTCAGGGACGCCAAGAACGGCGCGGACTTCCTGGAGCAATGCCGCCAAGAACTCGGCCTGTGCGACACACCAGCCGTGCTTTCCGGCCAAATAGAAGCAGAACTGACTTTCCGCGGCGCGTCTGACGCCTTCCCAGCAACGACGCCGGTCATCAACCTCGACCCCGGCGGCGCCAGCACCGAAGTCGCCCTCGGCTTCCCCGGCGATCTGCGCATTGCCACCAGTTTCACCGCTGGTTGCGTACGCTGGTGCGACCGCTTTGGCCTGGGAGATGTCTTCACAGAAAAAGAGGCTAAAGCTGCGACAACAGCCACGCGCGAGTTGCTGTCGCCGCAGCTTGAGGAATTCCGCAACGCCCTGGCAGAACTGACGCTCCGGTCGTCGACAGCGCCGATTCTCAGCGTCACCGGCGGCACGGCGACCTCCCTGGCGGCCGTTCTGCTGAACCGCGATGAAGGCGCCCGCTCCCTGCATGGGCGCAGCTTTACGTTTGCGACCATCGCAGCCTTGCAACGACGCCTGGCGCGCCTGCCAGCCGAAGCGCGAGAAGCTCTCCCCGGACTGCGGCCAGGCCGAGGCTCAGTTCTGCCCGCTGGCCTGATCATCCTGCTGACCATTATGGAGGCATTAGGCCTGCCTGAAGTGATGGCCAATACCCACGGCCTGCGCTATGGCCTGACCGCCGCCCTGTATGCTCACGACACACGCCTTCCCGTCTGCCTCGCCCAGCCCTGAATCCGCGCCGCCGCCAACCACGCCCTGCCTATGCTGTCACCAAAGCCAACTCCACCCCTGAACGTCTGCCGCCAGCTCGCTCTAACCCTGCTCACCGCAGCGTTCCTCTGCCTCCCGACTGCCAGCCAATCTGCTGAATACCGGAAAGTCCATCTACTCCAGACTACCGACATTCACGGGACGTTCACAGATGACGACGGCGCGGCCAATGGCGCCTGGCTGCGCCTGGCCACGGTCATCCAGGCGCAACGTCAACGCCTCGGCGCCGACTCCTCCCTGCTGATCGATTGCGGCGACACCTGCCAAGGCAGCATCACTGCCACCGCGTCACGCGGCGAAGCCGCAGTCGTCGCCCTCCGACATCTCGCCTATGACGTCTGGGTTCCCGGCAATCATGAACTCGACTTCGGCCACCGCCAATTCGCGCATCTGACCGAACAAGCGGCTGACATCACCCTCTGCGGCAACCTTCGCCTTGTTGACGGCCCGCCTCTGCCTGCCTGGAAAATGTTCACCCGCAACGGCGTTGACATCGCCGTCATCGGCGCGACCGCCTCCTACATGAAAAACTGGCTGCTGCCCGCTGAAGCCAAGCAGTACCACGTTGAAACCGCAGCCGCAATGCTGACCCGCATCCTGCCGGAAATCCATCGCGCCAAGCCGGATGTCATCGTGCTGGCGGCGCACCAAGCCTGGTTCGAAGGCCGAGACCCACGCAACATCAATGAAATAGCCAGCCTGGCCGAGCGCTTCCCAGACCTCGACCTCATCCTCGGCGCGCACAGCCACCGCCTGATTCCAGGAATGCGCATCGGACACCGCACCTGGTATGTGCAGGCCGGCTGTCACGCCCAGCAACTCGCCATCGTCACCCTGACCGTCAACACGGAGGCCAACGAAGTGGTTGACATCGCCTCCCACACCCGCCAAATCACCCAAGTCGACGCCGAGGACGCTGGCCTGGCTCAAGCCCTGCAACCCTGGCTGGAACAGGCGCGAGCCGAACGCGCCCGCGTCATCGCACCTGCGCTCGCCGCGCCCATCTCATCGACCGGCAGACCCGGCAGCACCTGCGCAACCAGCGAACTGCTTTGCGCCGCCATCGCCGCTGCAGCGCGTGCGCCAATCGTGATGCACGGCCGCCTCAGCCAAAAATCACTGGGCCGCCAAGTCACCGGCGCTGACCTCTTTGCGCTCGTGCCCTACGAAAATA
>JAAZKI010000432.1 GCA_012799905.1 Lentisphaerota bacterium
TTCATAATTCATAATTCGTAAGGGGCGAGGGGCGAGATGAGCTTGGATTACGCTATCCACCATGTCCACCATGTCCACCATGTCCACCATGTCCACCACGTCCACCATGTCCACCATGCCCACCACGTCCACATCCATTTGCGCCGTAGGCGCTTAACCATGCTTAACCCCAGGCTTCAGCCTGGGGGCAGGCGCACCCCGAAAGTGAGCGCCTTGTAAAGGCGCTACAGAAGACTGAGCGATTACCATTCATAATTCATAATTCATAATTCATAATTCATACTGCCGCCTCTGGTAATTCCGTCTATTCGGCGTTATGTTTCAAGAATGACCACGGCCTTATCCTTTTCCCTCCTGACATTGACCGCGCGCCCATGCGCATAGCAACGCCCTTTGCCAGCAAACAGCCATGAAGCTGCTCAGTACGCTCTATCGAAACGCCTTCCTCCGGCCGCTGCTGGCCGCTATTTTTGTCGTCGTCACTGTCGATTTCTGGTTTGAAACCAACGGTCTGCCCTCATCCTGGCATCCGCAGGTCAAGGCCATTCTGCAGCACGCCGGCCTGCGTGGGACTTTCACCCACCTGCGCATCGGCGTTGTCAACGGCGTGGTCATACTCAATCCCGAATTTTTCACTGACACCCCTATCGGTCCAATCCGCCTGACCGCCAATGACATCAACTGCCGTCCTAACTTCTGGAGCCTTCTGCAAGGCAAACTGGTCATTGATGACTTTGCCATAAATGATGGCGCTGTGACCTTGCTGCAAACCGACCCCAGCGAAGTACTGCACACAACCGTCAGCCTGGCGCAAGGAAGACGCAGCAAGGACGACCGCTTTCACCTCCAAGTCAAGGCGGCCTGCGAAGGCGTCAACTTTACTAGCGCCTTCACCCTGGCTAACTTCAGCCAAATTACCTCCCTGCTGGATGAGAACCGCAGTCAGCGCCAGAACCGCTTCAATCCGTCCGCACAAGCCAGCGTCGCCAGCGTCGCCAAACTGCTCAAACAATGCCGATGGGGGGAAAATGACGCCTTCGTCAACCTGAAGGCCACGCTCGATTGCCTGGAACCCAGCCAATTCGCTCTCAATGGCGACTTCAGCCTCGGGCATGCCTTGCTAGGCCCAATTGTGATCACCAAACTGCGTGGAGATTTCAACCTGCGACAAAGCCAACTGGCCTTCACCCGCCTGCAATGGTTCCTCAGCCGCAGCGAAGTCGTCCAAGGCAGCGTTGACTTCGATCTAAAAGAAAAAACCGTCGCGGCTAATTTGCACGGACAACTTTTCCCGGCCACGCTCCTGCACCTGGCTCGCATTGAAAGCGGCAGCCTGCCTCAGATCGCCACTCTGACCACGCCAATTCATTTTACGGCCGAACTTCCCAGCTCCCCCCTGGAATGGCAGAAACTCAATCCGCGATTGGAGTGCCATTTCAACACCATGCCCCTGTATGGCCTCCAAATCCATCGCGGCCGTTTCGTCCTCGTCTCCACGCCGCCAACCATCGCCATTTCTGAACTCCACCTCAGTTTAAACCCCGCCAATACGGAATGGGTGGCTGGCGATCTGACCTTCAACCTGGACACCAAAACGGTCGCGGCTGAACTTAACGGCGAACTGCCAGTGTTCCACCTCGCCCGACAAGTCGGCCTCCAAATCCCCATTGCCTGGTTCGGCGCTGAAAAGCGCAACCTCAAACTCCACCTGGATATGAAGGAATCGCCGATTGCCTCCTGGCAACAATGGCACGCAACCGCCACGGCAGAAGCCCGCTATCTGCCCATCCGAGACGTCAGCCTCCACAATCCCAAAGTAACCCTGGAACTCAAAAATGCCGTGCTGACTATGACCAACGCCACCGCCGGACTGCCCGGGCTGCCGCCAGACGCGGTGCGCATCACGGCCAGCACCAGCCTGACTGACCTGGTCGACAGCAAACCGACTGCCATCGCCTTCTCAGCCCGAGTGCTTGCCCATAACCCCGGCGACGACGCCGACAGCTTCGCAACCGCCCTCGACTGGCAAGGCGAGGCCATTTACGATGTCGACAAGCACCGACTCAGCGTCACCAGCCACGGCGCCGCCTTCCCCGACCGCATCTATCAGACCTATGAGACGCCGCTTAAACTGCCGGAAGGAGACATCGTCGGCCAGATACGCTGCCCGAAAAACCCCATCACCTTCAGCCTTGAGGTGCCCGAAACCGAAGTCAACGGCAGCCAAAATTGGAAAGTGCTCGGCCAACTCCACAGCGATGGCGGCGGCTTTGGAAAACTCGACCTGGCCGAGGCCAGCTGCCAGGTGGAAATCACCCCGCACGCAACGAATTTCCGCGACCTGAAAGGAGTCACCGCCGCTGGAGAGCCGCTAGCCCTGGAAATCCTGATTCAATACGACCCATTCGTCCTGACCTTGAATAATATCACCCTGAATGGTCGACCGGAAATCGCCGAAGTCTTCATCTTCTCCAAACAGGCCAAAGACATCTACCAGCAAATCTGGAAAGATGTCACCTGGGACCCGAACCACCCGCCCGTCGTGAACGTATCCTCCCTGGTCTACCAGTCCGGCAGCACGGACAGTGACTGGCTGCTGACGATGGCCTCATCGCTGACCGCTAAAAACGCCCTCTACCGTGACACACAGCTCGGCGATGTCGCCCTCGAAGTCCATCTCGACCTGCCCTACGGTCTGAAAGTAGCGCCCATCACCGTGACCAGGCCGGATGGTGACATTAACGCCGAAGTCGCCATGACCTTTGCCGGCACCCCCCAGTGCGACCTCAAAATCAACAAATCCGAAGGCACCGTTGACCCTAAACAAGTCCTGCTGGCGATCAATCCGGACTGGATTTCCTTCTTGGAGCCAATCACGTTTTCGCCTCAGACTAAAGTCACCTGCGAGGGCTCCTTCTTCCTCAGCGGCGAACCAATGCTCCACCTGCGCGGAACCATTGACACGCCGCAATGCTCTTTCCAGAAAATCACCGCTGAACAGGTGTCCGCCAACTGGGCCCTCAGCTCCAACCAGGTGCGCTGGAACGTGCTCCGGGCCTCCTACCTCGGTGGAAACCTGAAGACCTCCGGACTCTATGACCTGGAATCACGAGCCAGCAATGTCCTCCTCATCGCTGACAATATCTCCCTCGACCAATTCTCAACCATGCTCAGCATGGCGGAAAAATCCGAGGACGCATCCCCGGTGCCTGGCGTCATCCATGCAGAATGCCGCCTGGACATCCTCCAAGGCTGGGCTGGCCGTCCCTTCCATGTCGAAGGCAATGGCCATCTCGCGGTCCGCAACGCCGAACTCTGGGAAGTGCCCCTGTTCACCAAGCTGGGACAACTGCTGGAGGTGACGACCTTCAGCTGGCTGCGCCAGAAACAAGACAACGGCCTGGGAAAAATCACCAAACTCGACGCTGATGTGGAATTCCTCGGCACCCGGCTGGTTGTACCACAATTTTCCACCAACGGCACCATCATCGCCCTATCCGGGCAAGGCGAATACTCCTGGGAAAAAGACCGGCTCTTTTTTCAGGTGAGCGGCGAAGCCCTCAAAGAAGTCAGCATCCTCTCTTTTGTCCTCAAA
>JAAZKI010000332.1 GCA_012799905.1 Lentisphaerota bacterium
GCAATCCTATCCCGACGAACAACAACCATATACAAAAATTTCCGTATATTCCGTGTGTTCAGTGGTTACAAAAACAACCCAAAAAACAAAAATTTCGTGTCCTTTCGTGTTTTTCGTGGTTAAAAAATAGGTTGTGGACGGCTAGTCCACCCTAAGTTTTTTCGTGTTTTTCGTGGTTTAAAACATAGTATTATGCGCACCGGCTTTCCAGCGCTCACAACCGCCCTGAACGGAAAATACTCCACAGCAAACTGCCGCCGAAAATGGCGGACAGAATCAGCCCAAGCAGTCCGAACAAGGAAACTCCACCCACCTTCGGCGGCGTGCCAGCATGGATGACAATGGCCGAAGACACCAGCATCGACGCCACCACAATCGCTGTTGACAGCCGGTTGAAAGACCGGCTCATGGATCGTTGCAACGCCTCCAATTCCTCGATGCGGTGATTGAAATGCAACTGGCCGCGGGACAACTGCGACAGCAAGAGACGGCTCTGCTGCGGCAGCTTGCGGAACAGCCCCTCCCAGTCCGCCACCCGCTCCAGTATCCGCCGGACACTGCTCACCGGGTGATAGCGCTTCAATGAGAACCGCGAAATGAACGGTTTCACCTGTCGGAAAATCTCGTAGTCGGGATTCATCCGCCGGCCCATCTCGTCCGCATAACCTAATGCTTTCAACATCAAGTAGATATGTGGCTTCAGGCATAATTTCTGCCGATAGCACATATCATAGAAATCCTGGATAGCCTGCGTCACCTCGAGATCAGAGAGGTTGCCTCGCAGATGACAGTCTACCAAGGCTTCCAAATCGCGCTCCAGCTCTTCGGCATCCGGCTCAACATCGCTGACCGTCAGCCGAAGCAAGGTACGGACAGCGGCCTTGTTGTTGTCTGACATCACTTCCAGAAGCAGATTGGCGAAGTCATTGCGTTCTTCCTGGGTAATCCGTCCCATGACGCCGAAGTCGACGTAGCAGATTCGATTTTCCGGCAACACGAACATATTGCCCGGATGCGGATCGCCATGGAAGAAGCCATGTTCGAAAAACTGCTCCAGGAGCAAAGTCGCCCCAAGTTCGCTGATTTTCAGCAGATCGACCCCAGCGGCCTGCAGAGCTTCGAAATCCGAGCAGGGGATGCCGCGTATAAACTCCATGACCAGCACTCGCCGACTGCAATACTGGCGATAGACCTTGGGGACATACAAGCCCTCGCGCCCAGCGAACTGCCGGCCGAAACGGACTATATTCGAACGCTCAATGGAGAAATTCAACTCCTGTTGCAGGCTGCGGCCGAATTCCTCCACGATGTCCTGTGGTCGCAAAAAGCCGAGGCTTTCACTGTAGCGTTCCACCTGTCCGGCCAAATAACTTAAAATCTCCAGGTCGATCTCAACATCGCGCTGGATGCCAGGGCGTTGAACCTTGACAAACACTTCCGTGCCGTCATGCAGTCGGGCTCGATGCCCCTGCGCAATCGAGGCTGCGCCCACCGGCGTCGGATCAAACTCGAAAAAAATGCTCTCCAGTTCGTCGCCCAACTCATCCCGGATGATTTCCCGAACCTGCTCTAACGGGAACGGCGGCACATCGTCCTGCAATTTGGCGAATTCCTTGGTGTATTCCAACGGGATGATATCCGCTCGGCTCGCCAACAACTGCCCGAGTTTGACGAAAGTCGGTCCGAGCTCGACCAGAGCTAACCGGAGCCGTTCCGGAATGCTGAGGACTGGCGCGTCGGCCAGGTCGCTCACGTCAACATCGGCGTCTTCGTCGACATCAACGCCTCGCAGCCCGCGCGGCACGTGAATCCGCAGCGCCTGGATCACATAGCCGAAGCCGTAGCGCAGCAGCACCTGGACGATCCGACGATAGCGACCGACATGGCGGTAGGTGCGGGAAATCTTGAAAATGATGTCAAATGGTGCCATGTTGGCTCTTTTTCCTTGCCGATGACTTCGAGCGTGTGGATTTGCTCAAATCCTGCCTTGCGGTGACACAGAGGTCTGCCACCACGCACGTTGCGCATTCCGGCCGCCGGGCTCGGCAGGTATAGCGGCCGTGCAGAACCAGGTAATGATGGGCATGGCGCCGGTGGCGTTCAGGCACCCGCGGCAGCAACGCCTCCTCCACCGCCTCCGGCGTCGTTGCTGCGACCAGTCCGCTCCGGTTCGCCACTCGGAATACATGCGTATCCACTGCCAGCGTCGGCTCGCCAAAGCCGACGTTCAAAATCACGTTCGCGGTTTTTCGCCCCACCCCAGGCAACGCCATCAGTTCCTCACGCGTAGACGGCACCTCGCCGCCATGACGCTCCAGCAACTGCTCGCAAATGCCGATGATGGAACGGCTCTTGGCTCGAAACAACCCCAGTCGCCGCAAAAATGACTCCAGCCCAGACGTCCCCAAGGCCAGGTAGTCCTCCGGCGTCCGGCAATGCTGCCACAACTCCGCTGTCACCTGGTTGACCGCCTTGTCCGTGCTCTGCGCCGATAAGACAACCGCCACCAGCAAGTCAAGCAGCGTCGTGTATTCCAACTCGCAACGCGGCGAAATCGACGCTGCCAGACGGTCGAAAAACAACTCCGCGTCTGCATCCGTCAGCAATAATGCCTTGCCAACGGCCCGGTTCCGTCCTTGAACGGCCATTTCTTCATCCATGCCAGTTGATTTTTGCCGAAACTCGGCTTAAAGTGATGTCGAACATTCACTAAAAGTTAATCCAGCATATTCTTTTTGCCACTATCACATCCTCAAATACAGAAAGATCCCAACGAATGGAATCCTGGTTTCACGATCTATTGGTTTCCGGTGTTGAACACAACGCCACTGAATGGCAGATTCTTTTGGACAAGCCGGCGGTTCTCCGCATTGACGGCAGCGCAGTGAAAACCGACCTGGTCACTGATAACGACACCTTCGTCAACATGCTCTCTGAATTGCTCCCCCCAAAGCAATTCGAAAAAATCACCACGGATGACGACGGCGTTGACTTTGTCAACGAGAATTTTTTGTATGTCGACGAGGAGCTGGGTCGTTTTCTGCTCAATTTGCAGCGTCAGCGCAACCAGCTCGCCCTGGTCATCCGGCGTCCGCGCCGTGACCCCTCTGTGCTCTTTGACGCCCTCAAGTACGCCGTCGAACACGGCGCCTCTGACCTCCATATCCGCGAAAATAAATTCATCCGTCTGCGGGTTGACGGCAAGCTGGTTGAAACCGACTTTATGACCGACTCGCATTTCTTCAAACGCGCCATTGACGAAATTGTGCCGGCGGGGCAGTTGCAGAAGTACATAGAAAATGGCGACTACGACTTTGCCTGGGAGGAGGAAGGCATCGGCCGCTTCCGGGTCAACCTGCACCGCCAGCGAGGCGACAACGCCTTCACGCTCCGCTATGTCAAAAGCAAGGCGCCGACTGTCCGCGAAGTCGGTCTGCCCGAAGTGCTCAAGAACATCGTCAGCGCCCGCAATGGCATCATCTTTGTCTCTGGCACGACCGGATGCGGCAAATCGACCACCATGGCAGCCATGCTCGACCATGTCAACAACACCTCTGAACAGCACGTCATCACCATCGAAGACCCGATCGAATACACGTTCCAGGACAACCGCAGCTTCTTTGAACAGCGCGAAATCGGCCTGGA
>JAAZKI010000449.1 GCA_012799905.1 Lentisphaerota bacterium
AAGGACGCTGACTACGTCGTGGGAGACAAAGCGCCGCCTGTCCTCACGATGCTCAGCCAATCCCCAACCGAAGACACCATGGCGCCTATCCAATTCAGGCTGGATGACCAGTCACTCCTGGTCAAGCCTTCCGTGAAATTCTTCCTGGATGATATTGATCTGACCGCCAAACTCACTGCCAGCAACGGCGTCTTCACCTACCAGCCTGAACAGCCCATCAAGCCGCCCGGATTCTCCACCAGCCCCAGAAGCTGGCAGCGCACAAATTACGTCGGCGCACTGACTTTCACCGAACCTCCGGACGAGCCGTCCGCCCTCCGGGTCACCCGCGACAAGCCAAACGTCGACACCTCCTTCACTTTGACGTCATGGCCAGCGCCAGTCCTGCCCAACCAGACCTACCGGATTCTCTTCACCGTCCGACATGACGTGCCGCTCTTCGGCAACAAGGGCAAGCACAACGTCATCACCTGGCGCGACGCCGAGCACAACGTCATCGGAAAGCCCGTGCCCTTTGAACTGGGGGCGGAATGCACGGTCTGGAAAAACTGCGAATTGAAAGTGACCTCGCCAGCCAACGCCGTCACCGCCACGGTCAGATTCGGCTTTGACATCCCAAACCTCTATGATGGACACTATTTTGACATCCTGGAAGTCAAGTTCGAAGGACCGGCAGGAAAGGAAGACCTCACTGGCAGATTGAACCTGCACACGGTGCGCATCATGGCCGAAGACATGGCCGGATGCCGCCTCGATGAAGAACGCGTTATCCTCTATGACAAGCCGGCGACCTCGAACATTGTGACCATGCGGGACGATGGCTTCGTGCTCATTGACGGCAAGCCGTTCTTCCCCATCGGCCTCTACGCCGTCTGGAAAAAAGACTTCAATAACAACAGCTTTGATGTGGCTTTCCAAGGCCTCAAGGACGCTGGCTTCAACTTTGCCCATACCTACAACAGCGCCAGAAATGAAGAGTTCACCGAATTCCTCGACGCCGCTGACCGACATGGCATCAAACTCTGGATTACAAAAAGCGACGTGAATAATTTCCAAAGCGAAAAACGGCGTCCTTCCATCCTGGCCTGGTATCTTGGCGACGACACTTCCATGCACATCCCGCCGGAAGTCGTCCGCAAAAACCATCTGCTCTGCCACGCGATGGACAATGCGCATCTCACCACCCAGGCGGACGGCGTCGGCGGGGGCGGCGGCAACAGCAACTACACCGCCTATGTCCACGCCACTGACTCCTTCCTCCCGGAAATCTATCCTATGCACGGCGCCACACCCACGCCAACCGAAGTGCCGCAAGTCATCCAAGACATGAAGACCATCTACGAAGACCTCAAACTGGCAGGCAATCCAGTCAAATCCATCTGGGCGATCATCCAGCATTTCGAAGGCTGGGGCTGGCAGCGCTATCCGACGCACGCTGAACAACGCGCCATGACCTACCTGTCCATCATCCACGGCGCACACGGCGTGACCTGGTACACCTACGGCGGACGCGGCAAGAACCACGGCGTGACCCACACCCCGGAACAATGGCAGCTCATCTGCTCAGTCGCCGGCGAACTCGCTCAGCTGAAAGACGTGCTGACATCCCGAAACGCCAAAACCCAGCCCACGGCAACCGTCACCTCCGGCCCGACCAAGGACGGCCTCGGCTTCCCGTCCATCTCCTGCCTCCTGAAAGACAATGCCGAACCAAAAATCCTGCTTACAGCCAACTCCTCGCCAGAAGCCGTCCAAGCTAAAATCCCGCTTGCCGGGCTGAAAAAAGTCACCGTCCTTTTTGAAAACCGCACCCTTGACGCCAAAGACGGCATCAGCGACAACTTCGCGCCCTTTGACGTGCATGTCTATCAACTGGAATACTGACCTAAGAACCGACACTATGCCGCCATCTCTCAGCCAACATAAAAAACGCAGCTGTCTTCATGTCCTAACCACCAAATTACGAATAGAATTGAAATCAGGAGAAAGAACCACCATGCGAAAAGTTCTCCCGTTGTCTGTCCTGCTAGCCTCTGCCGCCATCATTGCTGCCGCACCCATCCATGACCGGGACGGCATCCTCCTGGAGGAAGGCGGCGTCCCCATCGTCAGGCACGTCGGCAAAACCGTTTTTCTCGACACCTTCCAGGAGGAAAACAACTTATGGCTGCCTCACACCAACTACGAGCACAAACTCAAGATTGAACGCCGTGCCACCCCCGCTGCCATGACCATCACCAACCCGCAGAGCAAGGAAAGCGACACTGCCTGGGAAATCACCACCAAGCCATTCGGAAACCTCGGCTCGTCAACAGCCCTGGGCATCATCATCGAGGCATCAGGCACGGTCGATATGCACACCAATCGACCCCACAAAGAACTCTACTTTACCGCCATCCAATGGCTGGGCGCGGACGGCAAGACCATCGCCCTCGTACCGTTCGGCTTCCTCTCCAAAAGCCGGAAACCAGTGCAAACCTACCTCGAATTCCCCCGGCCTGAGGGCGCGACAAAGGTGTCCATCCGCCTTGGCGCAGACTCGCCCAACGTCCGGCCAAACGAAATCCTCGCCATCTCTCGCGTTGAGGCGCAGCTCCTTGACGCCAAGTCAAAACGGCTCCCGCAGGCGTCCTTCGTCTCCGGCGTCCATCGACTCCGCCCCGGCGACATGCTCTCTTGGGAAGCCGATTGCCCGCCCGGAACCGACGTGGCCTTCCAGCTTTCCACCGCTACCGAGGTAGAGGGCACCCCGACCGCCTGGACGCCGTTCCGCGGCCCTGACGGCAGCGACAAGACTTTCTTTCGCACCAAGCCCTTCAGCCTGAACTTCCCGCCCGCAGCCAAGTGGCTCCGCTACAAGGCATTTCTGAATGCCACCGGCGCTGAATCGCCCAAGCTCCGCTCGGTGACCGTCGGCGCCGTCACTGACGCTAATTACGAAAATCCGAAACCACAGGCGCCCAGGCTGTTCCAACGCACGCCAGCACGCTCGCTCGACCCCAAAGTACCGGTGTCCTTCCAAATCACTGACGACACGGCCGTCAACTGGCGCACCCTCACTGTCGCCCTGGACGGCAAGGACATCACCGCTGAAGTGAAGCGAAACGGCGACACAGTGACCTACATCCCGGCTACGCCCTTTGAACCGCTCCCCGGCTCGCCCAACCCCGATGACTTGTCCCAGCCATTCCCTGACGCGCCGATCATCAATCTCCATTCCTGCACCGTACACGTCGAGGACATCGAAGGCAATCCGCTGGACGTGACTTTCTACTTCTCCATCGGCGAATCGCCCAAAAACAACCTCGTCACTGTCCGCGACGACGGCTTCACCCTGGTTGACGGCAAGCCTTTCTTCCCCATCGGCCTCTACGCCGTCTGGAAACGCGAATTCAATAACTCCAATTTCGACAACTGCTTCGCGGAATTGCAGAAAAACGGCTTCAATCTCGTCCATACCTACAACAGCCGTCGCTGCCCTGACTTCACGGAATTCATGGACAAGGCGCACCAGTACGGCATGAAGCTCTACATCGCCTCCAACTTCGGCGCCAACCGCATGGACCCCAAAGCCGTTCTCCAGACGGTTCTCCGCGAACGCAATCACCCCGCCCTGCTCGCCTGGTACCTGGCTGACGA
>JAAZKI010000303.1 GCA_012799905.1 Lentisphaerota bacterium
AACAACCCTACAAAAAATCAGTGTTCATCTGTGTCCATCCGTGGTCAAAAAATAGGTTGTGGACGGATAGTCCATCCTAAGGACATAGTGGACGGCGGTTGCCTTAATTTGGTCCCTTTAGCGTTTTTGCCGCTACGCAGCACACCCTAAAAAATCTTTGTGCCTTCCTTGGCGTTCTTGGCGTCTTGGCGGTTCAATAACGAGGAACCAACCGCCAAGGCGCCAAGGATGCCAAGCAATTTGAGGAAACAACAAACCAGACCGAAATTCCGCTTGCAATCCCATCCGTCAAAGTAACAATCCTATAAAAAATTTCGTGTCCTTTCGTGTTTTTCGTGGTTTAAAAAAAATAGGTTGTGGACGGCGTAGTCCACTCTAAGCCTTTTCGTGTATTTCGTGGTTAAAAAATCTTAAGTAACGAGTATTGCCCTCGCCCCTCGCCCCTCGCCCCTCGCCCCTCGCCCCTCGCCCCTAATTCTCGCTGCGGTTTGCTGTTTCACGGATTTCCGGCAAAGGGTTTTCGTCGATTGAAATCAGGAAGGAAATTGGGGTCGCCGTATTTGGGTTGGATAAAGATTTTCCGGAATCCCAGTTCTTCAGCATAGTCGCAGACTTCCTGGTATTCAGCCATGGTGATTTGGCGATTCAGGAAGCCGCGTTGGGCGCATGCCGGCATGGGGCGGTATTGGCTCATGAGCGATATGGGCACGTCTGTGCCGAAATCGTTATAGAGGATTTTCAGGACGCCAAGGCTGTTAGCGACTTCTCCAGGCAGGACTAAGTGTCGCACCAGTACGCCGCGGCTGGCGCAGATGTCGCCGGAATCATCCCACGGCCGCAAAAAGCCGATCCGTTCCACTATCAGTTGCATCGCTTGTCGCGCCAGCTGCGGATATGAGTCATCACCCATGCAGCGATCCGCCAGGGCCGCATCCGAAAATTTGAAATCAGGCAGGAAAATGTCCATGGCGTCAAGTTGTTGCCGCAGGGTGTCGGCATTACAGTATCCTGAGCAATTCCAAATAAAAGGAATTTCGACGCCGGCGTTGCGCAACTCAGCGACCAGGCGCCGCAGATGCGGCCAAAAATGGTCGGGAGTGACGAAGTTGAGATTGTGGACGCCGCTTCGCGCCAACGCGAGGGCTTGTTTGAACAGTTCGTTCGGGGTCAAGACCCTGCCTTGATGTCCGTGCGAAATCTGGTGGTTCTGGCAGAAGAAGCATCCGCAGGAGCAGCCGGTGAAGAAGATGGTGCCAGAGCCTTGATGACCAGTGAAGCAGGGCTCTTCGCCGAAGTGCGGCCCCACGGAAGCGACTCGGCAGTCAGCAGATTCGCCGCAGCGGCCGAGTTGGCCGGCAGTGCGGTCGCAGCCGCATTGGCGTGGACAGAGGCGACAAGCGCGATAGTCGTCAAAGTTATGTTGCATAAGACAGAGAGTAGTTGAAGAAAAGATTTCAGCAGGCAGTCGGAGGAAGTGATGGAGTTATATGTGGTTCGGCATGGACAGACAACAGCGAATGAGACGAATACGATCCAGGGATGGGGCAATACCCCACTTAGCACGTTGGGCACCCAGCAGGCGGAACGCGCCGCCGTCCGCCTGCGCAATGTGACTTTTTCAGCAGTCTACAGCAGCGACTTGGGGCGCGCTATGGAAACAGCCCGGCACATTGCGCCATACGCAGAGCCGACGCCCAGTACGCAACTCCGGGAATGGCACCTGGGCGAACTGGAAGGACGCAGTAGAGAAGACGTCGAAAAACATTTTGCCGAGGCTTGGTACGGCTTTTTGACTGATGCGCCAGACGTGGCTATGCCAGGCGGAGAGGGCAAGGATGATGTTCAACGGCGCGTCAGCGATTTTCTGGAGCAATTAGCCGTGCGTCACGCAAAGGAGACAATCCTGGCAGTGAGTCACTGCGGCGCGATTCGGCTTATGTTCAAGCATGTTCTCGGCATAACCAGTCGTCTGCCGCGTCAGCCGCAGGTCGCTAATGCGTCCATCAGCCGAATAGTGCATGTTGACGGACTCTGGCAACTGGGCTGCTGGAATGACACGGCGCACCTGGCAGGATTGGAATCAAAGCACGGAAGCTATTAGTTAGGGGCGAGGGGCGAGGGGCGTCAGCTTGCCGCATGCCGTCGTACGTAGTTCAAGCTTCAGCTTGCTGTACGTAGTTCAAGCTTATGTGTCGCCTCGCCGAGGCTCAGGCTTAGGGGGCACCACCCCCAGGTTCCGCTTCGCTTCACCTGGGGTTACTCATGGTGTCGCCTCTACGAGGCTGCCCTCGCCCCTTACCTCGGGCTAAAGCCCGAGCACTGAACAGAGGCAAAACAGCAGCACCCAAGCACATAATCTCGCCCCTCGCCCCT
>JAAZKI010000525.1 GCA_012799905.1 Lentisphaerota bacterium
CCGTTTGGATTTTCTCAATCTACAATTGCCAGCGCAAGTTTCAGGCTGCTTTGGCCTTTTTCCGACGCAGTCCACATACAGCGCTTCCTCCCAGGAGCAGGCTGGCAAAGACGCCGGGCAAGGGCTGTCCCACGGTGGACGAGCCAGAGGGCTGGCCGCCGTTGATAAACGCAATCACGTCGCCATTTCCCCACTTTTTATCGCCAAACGTCCAGTACGTCTCTCCTTTATTGCTCGTGCCGGAGAAAAAATAGTTCTTCCCGTCGTCATTCATTTCTTTGACGCTGTACAGAATCTGGTCAGGGGGCTTGGCTGAGGAAAGCCAGAAACCCACCTGGTCGCCAGTGGCAAACTCACCGAGCGACACCGTGGTGTTTGCCTTTATTTCGAGTTCGCCCTGGTTCAGGATGCCGGTCTCATCAAAGGTGAAATAGCTGAATTGGACATCCTGGCCGTATTTCGACTTGGGCGAATAATACCTTATAGTCATTATCGAATCCTGCATGATGTCAAACCAACCGCCGGGATTGTGGACAATTGCGCCGGAACCATTAGAATCATACTGGTAAACTGCCAGCAATTGGACAGCTCCCACTAACAATGCCAACGCAAAAATACTTGCTTTGAGGTGACGATGTTCTTTCATGAGCTGCTTGTCCTTGTGATAAAAAAACGCGAATGATTAAAAAAAAGCGTAAGCACACTTGCAGCATGCTTACATCAACTAGGGAGAAAACTCGCAATCCAACCTATGTAACTCAGTAAACCAAATAGTTTCATCAGGCAGAATCTTCGTTACTTCTTATAATTTACTGCGATTCATCTCCCTTTCAAGTACATACAACAATTTTTTTTATTTTTTGTTTGTAAAAAACAACTTTTTCATTTTTTATTTAGATTTCTTTTGCCGATTCTCTTCGACAACGCTGGTCGCCGTTGCCGGCATCGCGTCTTGGCTGCCGGCGTAGCTGGGCCGCACAAGCGTCGGCGTTCGATTTGCATTTCCAAATTTGGGCGTAGATATTATCCGCTGCCAGGGCATTCTTGCGCCTGTCGCCATCACCAGACCGGATTTCCGGTGACGTCTGCTCGCCCGCGTACTGCTGCTTATCTCTATTTAACTAAGAGGTTAGACAATTATGCCGTCATCTATGTTCCGACGCGCCTTGTCTGTCCTGGCGCTGCTGTTCGCCTTGTCCGCCGCCGCCGACGTTCGACTCTGGCCATTTTTCTATGCCAAGACCGACCCGGTCGCGCATCACAACCAACTGGAAGTATTCTGGCCGCTGTACTCCCGCGACGCTGACGAGCAGCGCACAGTGCACCGGATTCTCAGCTTCCAGCGCGAATTTCCCGACCACTATCCCTGGCAGGTCTACTTTCTTTGGCCAATCACCGCGCTCCGCCTCGGCAACGGCCATGACGCCTGGCTCTTCCCCTTCCTCTGGAGCGGCAGCGACGGCGACTATCGCAACCACAACAGCGTGTTCCCATTCTGGATTTACTACCGCAATGATGACTACCGGACGCTCAATCTCGCCATTCTCAACCACAACTCCTGGTCCAAACAGCATCATTCCCATTACCTCTTCCCGCTTTGGTGGGCTAAATGGTCACATTATAGCAACACCAAGTCGTCCTCGCACGGGCTGTTTCCGTTGTACAGCCTCTATCGCAAGGATGAAAACATCTCTGACCGTCCTGAGTACGTTTTCCGGGACCGGCGCGGCAATATGACCTTGGCATACTGGAGCCGGTATGCTCACCAAGAACAGAAGCTACGCCGCGACCGGGCCTCCTTTGGCGTCTTTCCTCTTGCCCACTGGTCCTCGAACGATTTCCTGCGCTGGGACAAGAAGAAGGCCGATGATTTGCTCACCAACCACCAGACCTCGCTGTATCTCTTTCCTTACTGGCAGTCGACCCGCCTCCGCCAGCAGCTGCCCTTGCCGCCGGCGCCTGGCCAGGACTACACCGAAATGGTCGGCAAGCTCCGCCATCAGGAGCATTTCCGGCTTCTTTTTCCCTTGTACTATGACAAGGGTAAGACGACCTACGCGGCTGACTTCGCCCTCTCGGAGGCCCGCCGCACGACCTGGGTTTTCCCCTATTGGCACACGTACCGCACGCAAGTCAACAAGCCTGCTGCCAACGGCCGGTCTGCGTCGTCCAAAGACGCTGTCGCCCCCGAGCCGGCCGAACCGTCCGCCCGGGAAAAGCACACCTCTCGGCATACAGTGCCCCTGCTTTTCAATCGCAGAAGCATGACCTGGGTCAATCCCGACGACGCGACGCCGCTGATCGCCGCAGACAACACCTTCTACTTATTCCCGTACTATCGGTCAACCTATCACAGCGCGAACGCAGAATCAGCCAACAACTTTTTCCTGCTCGGCGGCTGGGGACATTCCACCCAGACCAAGCCTACGGCCAACAAGCACTACGCCTACCTGCTCCCGTTCCTGTTCTACAAGCACCAGGCTGAACCCGCGCCGCCTGAAAACCCAGCCGAAGACTGGGCCGACACCAAGCTCTGGATTTTACCCTATTGGCGCCGACGCGGGCACACCGGAAACCAGGAAAGGCGCACAGACTTCCTCGTTCCGCTCTATCTACGCAGCTACGAAGCACATACCGAAGACCGCACCTGGTGGACAGTGCTGGCCGGCGTTGGCGAAACCCAGGCGCCGGCGTATCTGAAACGCAAGTCCGACCCGAATGACGGGGCACCTTTCCACTGGCACAGCCACAACGCCAGCTCCCGTTTTTTCTTCCCGTTCTGGCGCCAAAGCAATACCAGCGAGACCCGTTCCTGGAATATCTTTCCGCTGCTCTGGCACCGCCATACCATCGACGACCAGAGCACCACAACCACGCGTAACAACTACCCACTCCTGCTCAGTGGCAGCCATCAAACCGTCACCGAGAAGGGCGAGGAAACCACCGGCCACAGCTACCTACTGGGCTTAGGCGGTTGGCGCCGAAGCCGGGAAAACGTCCCTGCTGACCCGCAAACAACCTCCTTGCGACACCATTTGTTCCCATTCTGGAGCCACCGGCAATCGTCTAAAAACGTCAAAACCTCCATGCTGCTGCCGCCCTTCTCCTATCGGGTTGTCAATCACACCCCAGCCCCAGAATCATGCCTGGCGCAAACGCGCTCCCTGGCCATCCCGCACGCCTGGCTGCCTATCTATAAAAGCCAACGCACGACGAACAACGACAAGACGACAAACAACAGCAAAAGCTGGCTGTTTCCCTTCTATGTCCACGAAACCGACCGTGAGGACGACTTTGCGCGCTTCTCTGTCCTATGGTGGCTGTATCAGCGAGAACGCTCCCACGGCGAAACGCGCGCCTGGGGCCTGGGCGGAGGCTTAGCCAATTATTATGAAAAAGACGCCAACGGCTTTGTCGAACGTAGTTTCCTCTATCGCTTGTATCACCGTGAGGAGCGCAGTTGGTTCGAGGAATTAGAAGTCATGCCGTTCTATCACCGCAGCCGACAGGAGGACAACAGCGGCGGCTGGTCAGTGTTTGGTGGAATGTTCGGCAGCCGCCAGGACGGCCGCGTCAAAACTACCCGCATCTTCTTCATACCCTTCCGAACCACGGTCGCGTCAACGCAGCCGTTCGATGCGGACGCCAGCGCCAAACGCCATCTCGAATACGCCCTTAACTACCTCGAAGCCCGGCGCTTTGACCGCGCCGCCATCGAATTCATTTTCGCAGAAGGCAGCTATGAAACCAACGCCGTCATCCTCGAACAGGCCGGTGACGCCTTTGCTCAGGCAGATGCCGACCATTTCCAAGAGTTCTTCCGCCGCGACCTGCCCTCATCTCTCGCCAAAGTCTCGAACCGGGCGCAACGCTATCGTCAAGACGCCTCTGGACGCCAGCTGCGCCAACGCGCCATCGAACTCTATCGCCAGGCCATAGCCAATGGCGGCAACCAGGACGACCTGGAGCTGAAAATCGCTGTTTGCCTCGCGCCGAGCGACTTGGGCGGCGCTAAAGCCATCCTTGAAGAGCGCTTCAAGCGCTCCGGGGACTTCCATCATGGCCTGGATTGCCTCCGCTTGCGGCGGTGGCGACATGATGAACCATCCCCACCGGAGGTCATCGCCGAGCTGCGTCAGCGCTACCCGGAATATGCCCTGGTTCACTACCTCCAGGCCATGCACGACTTGAACCAAAAACAGGTCAACGACATCAGTACCCACGATTATATCCGGCAATGGCGCTGGCGAAACGTGACCCACGAAGAACATGAAAAGCTCATCGCTGCCTTAGGCGAGGCCATGGCAGTCCTGAAACAGACGATTGCCCTGCCCCCGGTCGACTATCCGCCAGCCCGGTTAGTGCAGTTGCCGCAACCCTTGTTGCCCCTGCTCAGAGCCGAGTATGATGTGTACCCAACCACAAGCGATGGCCTGCCCATGCCGGCCACTGTCCGAGGACTGGCTGCTACGGAGATGCTTGAAATCATGACCCAGCAATACCGGGCAATCCTGGATAAAAAGCCGCAAACGCCTGAGGACGATGCCGAAAAACGCCGATTGCTAGCTGAAATGATGACCTATCTACCCTTATTGCAAGATATTAGAGGAGGAATTATCCATGATGTCTGTCGACTGCATCGGGATTATTATCGCGATCCGGAGCGCCTTCTCAATGAACTGCTCAAAGTCCAAGAGCAAATCCCGGCGCCAGCGCCGGGAATCCCCTCTGCGCTGGCAAAAAATTGCGCTGACATGATCTGCTCCTTGCGCCGGCAGCTGTCTTATCTCACCCGCTGGGACGTTCAGCTGGTGTCAGGACAGCCCTCCTCGCTCGGCATCGGACCCTTTGCCACCAAGGATTGCGGAAACGGCTATGTTGACCTTGACTTTTTCTTCGGCTGCGTTGACAACTGCTCGGTCGAGGCCACCACCGTCGTTATCGCGGAGAGGGCTCAGGAAGCAGTGCTGCTTCTGGGCTTTGACCGCGAACTGACCGTCGAACTGAACGGCCGCATCGTCTTCGGCCCCAAGCGCGATCACATCGCCCGGCGCGATGAGCATCAAACGCCTATTCAGCTTCTGGCCGGACCCAACCACTTTAAAATCCTGGCAAAAGACGACAAGCTCAGCTTTGGCTTCTATGCCCGCTTGACGTCTCCCGAGGGCGAACCGCTCTTTTTCCCGGCCAAGCCGTGAATAAACCGGCCGGAAAAACGTGCCCAACATGCAAACGGGCGGCGGAACCTGAATTCCGCCGCCCGGTTACGCATACGCTTACTTTGACCGCAATAGGCCTGTCATTGATATTTGCCGCCCGCTGCTGTGGACATGGTGGACATGGCGGACAGCGCAGTCCCAAGCTCACTCTCGCCCCTCGCCCCTCGCCCCTTTCCAGAGACCGCTTCTCGCCGGAACTCCGAGTATCAATCGGTGACCGATTACCTTTGACCTGCTCTCAGAATTGGTGCAGAAAACGAATGTCGTTTTCGTAGAGCAGCCGCAGGTCATTGATGGCGTATCTGGTCATGGCGGTGCGTTCAATGCCCATTCCAAAGGCATAGCCGCTGACCTTCTTGGGGTCATAGCCGACATTGGCGAAGACCGCCGGATTGACCATGCCAGCCCCGCCAATTTCCAGCCATCCCGAGCCCTTGCAGACCCGGCAGCCATCACCGCCGCAAACAATGCACGATGCGTCACATTCGACGCTCGGCTCCGTGAATGGGAAGAAATGGGGCCGGAAACGGATTTTGGTGCGTTCTCCGAACATTTCCCGGGCGAACGCAGCCAAAGTGCCCTTTAGGTCAGCCAGGGACACCTTTTCGTCAACGTAAAGCCCTTCGAGCTGATGAAAGCTCATGCCGTGCGTTGCGTCCGGCGTATCGCGTCGGTAGCAGCGGCCTGGACACACAATCCGGATCGGCGGCGGGCTGGCCAGCATGGCCCGGATTTGCACCGGCGAAGTATGGGTGCGCAAAATTGTGGTCTCCGGGTCCAGCCAGGAACGCTTCTCAAGGTCAAAATAAAACGTATCTTCCGGCGTCCGCGACGGATGATCCACCGGCGAGTTCAAGGCGTCGAAGTTGTGCCAGACCGTCTCCAAGTCAGGGCCGTCAGCAACGATAAAGCCCATGCGCCGGAAAATCGCCACTGCTCTGTCCATGACCAAGTTGATCGGATGCTTGTGGCCAAGGTCGCGCCGACGCCCAGGCAGCGACACATCCAGCGCATCCTGTGCAGTCTTATCCTGTCGGAGCCGCTCTGCTGCTTCCTCAAACAGCTGCTGAATGCGATTTTTGACTGCATTCAATGTCTTGCCGACGACGGGCTTCTTTGCGGCTGGGACTTTGCCCAACTGTGACATCAGGCCAGGCAGCAGCCCCTTGCGCCCTAGGATGCGCACGCGGCACTCTTCCAGGCCGGCCTCATCGTTAACCACTGCCAACGCTGCTTCAACGTCAGCCTGCGCTGCCAATAAATCCTTTTCCAATTCTGCCATGACTTCATTCCTTGTACTACTATCAGTCAAAATCTTTTTTTGTGAAAGATTTTCTTCAAAACGGCGTTTATGTGTCACCCCTGGCGGGGCTCAAAATTATTATACGCCTCACCCAGGGCTTCGCTGCGCTCACCCTGGGCTTTTATGTTGCGTCCCTTCAGGCTGCCAGCCAGTTCGACATACGTCAGCGTGAATGCTGTACCCCAAGCAACAATCTTAGAAAAATTTCCGTGTATTCCGTGCGTTCAGTGGTTAAAAAAACAACCCAAAACAAAAATCCGTGTCCATCCGTGTTTATCCGTGGTTAAAAAATAGGTTGTGGAGCAGTCCACCCTAAGTTGCCTTGCGGCAATCGTATGTTACGACACCGGGCTATTTTCTCTGACCGCTTCGTGGCCTAATTCCCTGTTTACTTTGAAATCCAGCCATTGCTGCGTCACCGGGTGCGGCAAGCGCAGTCGACAGTGCTGCAAGGCAATGCCAGCGGCAGTCCAACGCTGCCGGGCGCCATAGCGCTGGTCACCGATAATCGGCATGCCAGCATGAGCCAACTGGACTCTGATCTGGTGGTATCGCCCACTGCCGAGGCGCACCCGCAGCAATGTCCCGGCCGCTCCGGAACCGACTGTCTCATAGTCTAGCACGGCTGGCTTGGCGCCCTGACTTCCGGCTGGAACCACAGCGGCTTCATGGTCGCCGTGCACCAACCAATCCTCCAAGCGGCCCTTTCCGGCCGGAGGAGTTCCCTCAACCAGAGCCAGGTAAGTCTTTTCACATTCGCCTGCGCGCATCGACGCATTCAAACGACTCAAGGCTTTGCTGGTCCTCGCAAACAGCACAATCCCGCAGGCTACTCGGTCAATGCGATGCACTGCTTCCAGGAAAACCCGGCCAGGCTTGTCATACTCGATTTTCAACCACTGCTTGCCGCGGCTCTCCAAGCTGTCCTCCGAGGTGCCGGAAGGCTGCGTCAACAAGCCGCCTGGCTTGTCCAAAACCAGCAGGTGGTTGTCACAATAAATTATGTCCACCAGGGACATGCGGTTCCGCCTCTCTCAGGCCTGACAGTCAGGCCTTCTCCACAAAAGCCTCGTGCAACACGCGCTGCGCCTTTTCGAAATTCTCGCGCGCGATGATGAACTGCATGTTCACCTGCCGCGTCGCCTGGCACAGTGCCAGCACATTGATATCCGCATCACGCAACGCTGTGGCTGCCCGCGACAAAAAGCCGGGTATTCTCATATTGCTGCCGATGACCGACACGATCGCCACCGAAGTTCGCGTGACCGTAGCCGAAGGCAGGCGCTGGCGAATCATGTCCACACATTCATCCAACCGGCGATTTTTCTGCGACACGAAGTGGGTGATGGTGTTGGCGTTGGTCGTTTTGGCGATATAGCTGATGTCGGTGTCGACCAGATTCTGCATCAGGGAATAGTCGTAGCCGACCCGGTTGACCATCTCCGGGTCCATCACTTCGATGGCTTCCACGTCATTGCGGCCGCAAATCATCTCCACTCGCGGCTCGGGCGAGACGTAATCGCAGCTGATCAGGGTGCCGGGATGGTCAGGTTCAAACGCATTCTTCACCCGGATGGGAATGCCGCAGTATTCCATCTCTTTCGAGGCCTTGGAGTGAATCGCCTCCATGTCAAGGTCTGAAAGCTGATCAGCGATGTCAAAATTGGTGCGTCCAATGACTTTGACTCGGTCGACTCCGATCACCGCTGGGTCGCCGGTGCACAGATGGTACTCCTTGTGGATGATGCCCTCGCGCGCCTTGGTGATGACTGCGATCTTACTGAAGGTGATTTCGCTATAGCCGCGGTCAAAGCGCGTCATGATGCCCTCGTCATACTTGACATAGCCGGTGACGATCGGCATCACCTTTGAAAAGTCCATCCCGGCAAAAGCCTTGCTGATTACTTCATTAAAGGGGAGGAGTTCATCCTCACGCCAGCCGGTCAGATCAACAAAGACCGCCTTAACGCCATGCTTCTGTAGAATCAGCGTGGAGTTATAGGCGCTGTGCGCTTCGCCGACAGCGCTCAGGAGTTCACGCGTCGGCAGCAGATACGTCTTGGCGTTGAAATGGCCATAGCCGCGCAGACGCAGAAGATCATACAAGCAGTCCTTGATGCCGTCAATGCGCTCGTTGACAAATTCATCCGCCTGCTCCTGGTTCAGCCCCAGGTCTTCAAACTGGCGATTGCATTCAATCATCCGCTGCCGGACTTGCTCCAGGCAATCATACCAAGAAAGATCGCCCTGGGCAAACTTGCCATACACCCCGGGAGCGCCGGTCTTCTTGTTTTCCAGCAGCATGTTCGTGATCCCAGCATAGGCCGAAACCACGAAAATTCGGTTGTAAAGCTCTTTGCTCGACCGATTGCCAATGATGACGTTATTCAGCACCTCGCCAAAACGGCTCATAGAGGTGCCGCCGATTTTTTCTACCGTATGTTGCTTCAGCATAAATAAAATCTCAAATCTCTTGTTCGGTTGAAAGGAATGCTGCGGACGCCCGGGGCAAAACATAAGTTCAACAGCAGAACCATATAATGTAAATTTTACTGGTCAGTTTGCAAGTGCGCCAGTGCCAATCAGGGGCCTATCAAGCCAAAATTGTCGTTAATGTGCAAAATGTGGTGATGAGCGCACGTAGTACAACTGGATTCGCCCCCTCGCCCCTAAAGAATTATGAATTATGAATTATGAAATGCGCCTCAACATTCAGCATTCAGCATTCAGCATTCAGCATTCAGCATTCGCCCCTAATTCTCGCCCCTCGCCCCTAAAGAATTATGAA
>JAAZKI010000116.1 GCA_012799905.1 Lentisphaerota bacterium
AAACTCGCCCCTCGCCCCTCGCCCCTAAAACAAGCCCCTCGCCCCTTTCCTGAGGCCGCTGCTCGTCGGATTTCCGAATATCAATGAGTGACCGATTATTTGGTGACTGAACGGAGCGGGGCGATACGTCCGGCGCGTCCTTGAATAAACCGCTCGCCAATCATATATTAAATGGTTCGCGTCCACGCGCCGTCATTAGCGATTTATCCTCCTTCTTGTCGCCTGTCGCCTCATGCCAGAACCCAACGCCATCACAGCTGAAAGCGCCTCTAGTCCGGCCTATCGCCGGATGCGGCGCTGGGCCATCATCGGCTTCGTCTTTGGCCTTTTGATGGCGACTGCATTGGGCCTGGTCATCGCTCTGCCGTCCATCGTCGCCAGCGCTGCCAACTCCATCATCCGCAACCTGCTGCCGGGCGGAGTCATTGAATGTACGGTGTCGCAAATCGGCTTATTTCAAGCCAACCTGGCCATTGACGCCCGCCAGGCATCGACGCAGCCGGACCGGCCAGGGCAGCGCATCGTCAAACTGCCGCATTGCCGAATCACCTACCGCCCGGTGGCCATCCTCCGCGGACGCATCGAAACAATCGAAATCATCGGCGCCACCATGACGGCCCAATACGAAAACGGCGTCTTTACGCTGCCGATCATGGAACTCCTCCCCCAGGCGCCAGCGCCAGAAGACGGCGACAGCCAATCTCCCGGCAGCGCCGAGGCCAGCCCGGATGGCTTTGACCTGTCCGGCCTCCCTGACATCGGCAGCATCAGTCTCCAAAACTGCGCCGTCATGCTACGCTGGGAAAAACGCTTGTACTACACCCCACTCAACCTTGAAATCACCCAGGGCGACAATGACTGGGAAACTCTCCAGGCATACGTCTCAATGCGCCTGAATGGACAGCTGCTCATGCTGCGAGAACTGACCTATGACGCCAAGACCGGACGCCTCAGCGGACAGGCCCGACTCAGTGAATTGCGCCTTGACGCCCTGCCGCCGCCGATGGAAACCTTTGTGGACGAGCACCAGCTGCGCGGACGCATCGAAGTCAATGCCGACTTCAAAGCCAATCTTCGACAACCAGCCCTGACCTCGCTCAACACCACCTGCACAATCAAAGACTTCCACGTCCGATTCGGCAAAGAGACGATAGCCTCGCCCACAATCAACGCAACGCTGAACTATCACGAAAACAACGGCGCCTTTGCCTTCGGTCCGATTGACACTACCTCGCTTGAACGCCTGGAACGCCTGGAATGGGCCTTTAACCTCGCCAATGGCTTCGATGGCAATGGCCTGCTAACTATGACCTTCCAAAATACTGCTGACTCCCCACTGACATTGCATATCACGCATCAACGCCTTCCTGACGACCACAAAACCGTGTTCACCCTGGCCGCGTCTGCGGATGCGCCTCCCAGCCGCTTGCGGACTACTTGGGGCGAGGCCGCCGCCGGCGCCCTGGCCGCGACGTTCACGCACACTCCCGAGGCCATAACAGCTGAATTGAACGCCACCCAGGTCGCCTTCGGCTCGCCGCAAGCAGCCCTCACCCAAGCCGATTTCGCCCTGAAAGCAGAAATGAAAGGCGGCGTTCTAACTGCACAAGCCCGCGGCACGCTCCCGCAAACCACCGTCAAAGCGGCTCAGGCCACACTTGCCAATACTACCATAAACGCAACCGTGACCGCCGCCGAAGGAAAAATCACAGCCGAAGTCACAGCTGCCAGCGCCGCCATGACTAGCCCATCCCCCGATCTGAAAGCGCAAAAGCTGAGCTTGACCGCCAAAGGCCAGGGAAACAAGGAAAACATGACGGCAGAACTGCAAATGCAGATTGGCAGTCTGAACGCGCCGGACGACATCGCCGTCGTCAACAACCTGAACCTGGAGATGCAAGCCCAGGGTTCAATGCAGCAATTTGCCGGCGACATCATCGCCAGCATCGCCAGCATTGACGCCGAGCGTTACGACATCGCCTGCGAAAGCATCTTCTGGCGTCAGCATATCGACAGCGAAGCGCCCGGCCTAGGCACGCTGACCATTGCCTCGCTTTTCCATAAAGACGACAACCTCCTCGCCTGCACAATCAACACCTCCGTCACCCCGGCCGCCGACCGGCAGAGCGCTGACTTCGACCTCAATACCGCGGTTGTCTTCCAGGATTTCCCGACCGCCCGCCTGCAACTATCCTCCAAAAATCGGGTCGGAAGAAATATCTTCCTATCCCAAAATACCTTCCACCTGCCCGAGACTGAACTGGTCGACTTTGACGCCCTGCGTTTTTTGCCTGAACTGAAAAAACTGACCCTATCGGGCGCGGTCTCTCTGGACGGCGCCTACGCCCTTGGCGGCGGCCGACCGCCACAGGGTTCGGCTAAAGTCACCCTGCACCAGGCCGGCGTGGCTCTTCCGGAGCAGAAAATCCTGGTCGAGAACCTCAATCTATGCCTGGAACTGCCGGTTCTGCCGGAACTGCGTACTCTGCCCGGGCAGCCCTTGGAGTGCCAAAAACTACAAATCGGCAACTTAGTCGTTCGCGATCTCCAGGCGCGAGCCCGCTTGGAGTCGACTGACATCATGACCCTGGAGCGCGTCCAGGCCAAGTGGGCCTCCGGAATGGTCCACCTGGGCGCCACTCAAATCAATCTCAAACAGCCGGAGCCGGACCTGATCATCTTCTGCGACCGCATCGACTTGGCCGAAGCCTTCCACCAACTGGGCAACGACCAGGTATCCGGTCACGGCGCCCTTTCCGGAACCCTCCCGATCACGATCAAAAAAGGCAATGTCCGTTTTGGAGACGGCTTCCTCTCCACCATTCCCGGCGTCGCCGGTGACATCAAGCTCAGCGCTGCCAGCGCCCTGACCGCCGGCGTCCCAGTCGGAACGCCAGCCTACAACCAACTTAAATTTTCCGGTGACGCCCTGCGGCACTTTCTCTATGACTGGCTGAAAATCAGCCTCAATAACAAGGAGGACGGCCTCCAGCTCCGCCTGCAAGTCAGCGGCAAGCCAGCCACTCCGCTGCCCTACAGCTATGTAAAAGGCGAATTCGTCGCCATCGAAGGCAAGACCGACTTTTCCCAGATTCAACTTGACGTCAACCTCAACCTGCCGGTCAACAACCTGCTCGGCGCATTTTCCGAACTTAAACACATCATCCGCAAAGGACCATGACCATGAAAAAAATCACCACCACCAGAATCATCGCCGCTGTTTTTCCGTTGGTTATCGGCATTGCCTGCACGACCCACAAAGTCGAAGTCAAGCCGGTGGTGACCGAACATGAAGTCAAGCCGATTCACATCACCCTTGACGTCAACCTCAAGGTCGCCAATGAAATCAAACGCGAATTCATTGAGGACAGCAGCGGCGCGACCAGCCCCCAGGACACCGTAAAAAGCGAAATCCGGGCTCGCCGTCGGGAACGCCGGGAGACCATCACCGACTTGAAGAAGCGCGGCGTGGTCGGTGAACACTCGAACGGTCTCCTCGTCTACCGCGTCCGCGGCAATGAACAGGCCGACGTGGTCAAGGCGGAAAATGCTGACCGCGAAAAATGGTTCCAGATCATTGCCGAGGAAAACGGCATGCTGGTTCAGGACGTGGCTGCGGAAAGGGCCAAGGCCAGCCTGCTCTTCTCCCCGGCCGGAAGCTTTGTCATGAAAGACGGCGCCTGGCACCAGGTCACCCCGGAAGAAGAGGAAGCCGCCAGGGTCACGCGCCAGAAAATGCGCGAAGAATTCAAGCGCAAGAAAGAGGCCGAAGCCGCTGCGGCAGCAACAACAACGCCTTGAACACTCCGTCACGCCCGAGAAAAATCTGCGCTACTATCGATCAACTTCTTGTTTTTTGGGAAAGATTTTCCTCAAATCAGCGCTTTGTGCCACCTCTCCGAGGTTGGGGTGGCCTTCAGGTCATTCGGGTCAAGCGGACGGTGACTTGAAGCGTTTCTCCACGCCTTCCGGCTGTTCAGACTGAATAGTCAAAAAAACGATAGGCCAAATCGCGAATCCGCATGCAATCCTATCCCGACGAACAACAACCATACACAAAAATTTCCGTATATTCCGTGTATTCAGTGGTTACAAAAACAACCATACACAAAAATTTCCGTATATTCCGTGTGTTCAGTGGTTACAACAACAACCCAAAAAACAAAAATTTCGTGTCCTTTCGTGTTTTTCGTGGTTAAAAAACAGGTTGTGGTCGGCAGTCCACCCCCAAAAAAAACATCACGGCCGGTTCCGCCTGAGAGCGAAACCGGCCGTGGTGTTTTCAGAGGCATCTGCCGTGATTATTTCGCGCAGTTTTCGAGATATGCCTGCGCGTGTTCGGCGACTGCCTTGGCGGTAAAGCCGAATTCCTCGGCGAGCTGATTGGCGGGTGCGGAATCGCCGAAGCGGTCAATGCCCAGAGCCAG
>JAAZKI010000274.1 GCA_012799905.1 Lentisphaerota bacterium
CATAAAAGCCCAGGGTGAGCGTAGCGAAGCCCTGGGTGAGGCGTATAATAATTTTGAGCCCCGCCAGGGGTGACACATAAGCGCTGATTTACAGAAAATCTTTCCCCAAAAACAAGAAGTTAGCTGACAGTAGTACGTTATCAAGCAGCAAGTGTTGTTAAACAGCAGTAGTTATCCTGTCGACGTGAAAAATTCAGGTCGTAAAGCGAAAAAACCTCACACAGCTCGGCTTTCCGCCCTGCTTTACTGGCATCAGCCATACTTTATTCAACTCCGACAATGGCTTAAAGTCGTTTTCGGGTTACATTGTCTTTGACGCCGCTTTCCGGCGTCGTTTATCTGACTGCCGTTTTTGACTTAGGAGTCCATCATGCCCATCTATGAATACAGCTGCCCAGACTGCGGGAACAACTTCAGCCACCTCCATAAGCGCCTTGGCGAAAGTGTCCCTGAATGTCCAAAATGTCATGGCAAAAACAGCAAAAAGCAATTTTCCACCTTTGCTCCGGCGACAGCTGGGGGAAGCGCTCCATCATGCGCACAGAGCGGCGCGTGTCCTATGAACGCCGGCGGCAGTCCACCTCAATGCTGCACCACCTGCCACCATCGTTGAACCCTGGAAACCCGACTATATCAGACGCCTGTGAAGGAATCACCTCATGCAGCCGAAAAACGACGTCCCCCGGATTCTCCCAGACCAGCCTTATTGGATTGACCAGCGCCTGGTCACTGTCCGCCACAACCAATTCGCCTGGCGAGCCGAACCACCCGAAAGCCGGGAGGAATGGGAGGAACGCAAAACCTTCACGCAATTGCAAGTCGCCTTAGCGGCCGGGCTGGCGCCTATGCCGGAAGTCCGGCCCCTCAACCCCAAAATCTGGGGAGCTCTGCGCCATGAAGGCTGCATCATCCAAAAAGTTCGTTTTGAGAGCATGCCCGGCCTGGAGGTGACCGGAAATTTATTCCTTCCGGCACGGCAGCAAAGCAAGGCCCCTGGCATCCTCTGTCCGCATGGCCACTGGCAGCATGGCCGCGTCGAGAACATTGAGCGCGGCTCGGTGCCCATGCGCTGCCTGATGCTCGCCCGTCTCGGCTTTGTCGTCTTTGCGTATGACATGGTCGGCTACAATGACAACAATCAAATTCTCCATCGCTGGCCTAATCAGATTCTTCGCGAAGCCGCTCTGTCCGGCGCCGGCTTATTCGGTTTGCAGACCTGGAACAGCCTGCGCGCCCTAGACTTCCTCTGCACCCATCCCCAGGTCGATCCTGAGCGCATCGGCTGCACCGGCGCTTCTGGCGGCGGCTCGCAAACCTGGACGCTCGCAGTCCTGGACGAACGCGTCAAGGTGATCGCCCCGGTCTGCATGCTCTCATCGCACTTCCAGGGCGGATGCCAATGCGAGGAAGGCCCCCTGCTCCGCCTGAACGGCGTCACCAGCTTTGACATCCTTTGCGCCTGCGCGCCCCGGCCCCTCTTCCTGCCGTCGGTCACCCGGGATTGGACCAACCTCAATCCGCGCTATGAAAACGAAGCTTTGCGCCAGGTCTATGCCCTGTTCAACGCTGAAGACGCCCTTGCCGGCTTCCATGCTGACGCCCCGCACAATTACAACCAGGACACCCGCGAACACATCTACCCGTGGTTCACGCACTGGCTGCTGAATCAATCCATCAGAACGACCATCCCCGAAGACAAAGTAGTCGTTCCCACGCCGGAGATGCTGCTCCACACCGAAAATCCATCCCCGCCCACCGAGGAGACGACCCGAGCTGCCCTGAAAAAAATCACCGCTCATCTGTGCGCCCCGGCATTGCCGGAACTGCAAACGAAAAACGATTTCAAGGACTTCCGCGATGAGCGCGTGACGCTGCTTGGCGAAATCCTCAACAATGACCTTGAACTGGCTGACATCGCTGTCCGGGTGACCTGTCCGTCCTGGGAAATTCCTAATGCGACTGTCGCTGGCCGGCTAATTTCACGCCGCGAAATCGGCGACATCATCCCTGGCGTCTATGTAAAGCCCCATCAAGCCAGCGATGACTCCACCATCTGCCTGTTGCTGGCGGAAAATGGCAAGCGCGATTTTCTCCCGGGTGGACGTTACTCCGACATCCTCGATCTGATCATTGAAAAGAAATACCGCGCCCTGGCCATTGACCTGATGGGCTCCGGCGAAACGGCTGATATGCCAGCCAAGGCGCCTCGTTTTGAGGACGACCCGGCCTTCTTCGCCTTCAATCCGTCCCTGTTCTCCATGCGCGTCCAAGACGTTTTGACCGCCCTGGCCTTGCTCAAGGAGGAAGGCGAAACCCGCGTTGTCGTCATCGCTGCCGGTGAAGCCGCCCGCGCCGCGCTCTGCGCCCTGGCCCTAGCTGAGCCGGTGCGCGCCATTGCGCTTGACTTGGATGGTGTTGGCGACGATGTCGAGGGCTGGCTTAAGCCGCTTTCCTTCCAGCCGATGATTTTCAAAAACGGCGGTCTGAAAGGCGCCCTGGCTATTCTCGCCCCGAAACTGCTCGGCCTCTTCAAGGCGCCGGCAGACTTATCGCAGTACGCGACGCGCCTGTACACAAATGCCAAGCGTCCACAGAACCTGCTCGTCAACAACGACTTTTTCGCCAAACTGGTTTCTCAAATCATTGCCCTCTGACCTGTTTCATCCACCCCGGGAACAACATCACACTGCCATGAACATCAACGAACTGCAAAAATCTTTTGCTCTGCCCGGCCACGCCACCATCATCGCTGGCCGCGGCGGTCTCCCGACCATCGCCATCGCCAATGCTGCTGCCAGCGCGGAAATCACCCTCCTGGGGGGCCATATTTTGAGCTTCACGCCCAAGGGCCAGCGCGACCTGCTCTGGGTCAGCCCGGCCTCGCCGTTTGAAGCCGGAACGGCCATCCGCGGCGGCGTGCCGCTGTGCTGGCCGTGGTTCGGCGCACATGCAACCAACCCTGACCTGCCGCTGCATGGCTTTGCCCGCACTGCGGATTGGAAGCTCGAATCAATCACTGCTGATGGCCCCAATCGCACCCTCGTCACTCTGTCACTTGCTGACAGCAGCGCCTCGCGTGCGCTCTGGAACCATCGCTTTGCCGTCACGCTCCTGGCCAGCATCGGCGCAACCCTTGAAATCACCCTGACCACCCGCAATGTCGACGCCGCGCCGTTCACCATCTCCCAAGCCATCCACACCTACTTCAACATCAGCCATGTCGACAACGTGACCATCACCGGCTACGATGGCGTCCGTTACATCGACAAAGTCGGCGGCGCCAACCGCCCAGCGCGTCAGGTCGGCGATATCGTCATCAACAGCGAAATCGACGCCGTCTTCCAGGATAACCCCGGCCCCTCCGACATCCTCGATAGCGGCTTCAAGCGGCGCATCACCATTGCCAAAGAAGGCAGCAACTCTGCGGTCATCTGGAATCCCTGGATTGAAAAAGCCAAGAAACTCTCCGGCTATACACCGGAAGCCTACCAGACCATGGTCTGTGTTGAAACTTGCAATGCTCTTGAAGACGCCAGGACTATCCAGCCCGGCGCTGAACATAGCCTGAAAGCCATCATCTCCGCGTCCAGCCTGGACTGAATCTCTTCCCACCTCAACCACAACGGAGCCTGAAACCATGCAAATCGCCGTCAGTGAATTGGTTGCCAAAACACCTCACCAGATGCACGAATTTCTCGCCGATGCCAAGGCTGCTGGCTTTGAAGGCGTGGAAATGTCTCTCCGCCCCGGCAGCAACAACCCCTTCAATTACCAATCTTCCGATGCTGACCTCAAAGACTTCAAGAAGACTGCTGCTGACCTCGGCCTTGCGATTGGCTCAATCACCATCTCCACTGATGGCGGCAATCTTTTGGAGTCTGGCGCTGAGGCTCAGAAGTCGATTGACCAGACTGTATGGGGTCTGGAATGTGCTGCCAAACTCGGCGCTGACGTCGCTCTCCACACTCTGGGTCGCTTACATGCTGACTTGTACTATGAAGACGCCTTTAATAACGCCATCACTTCCCTAAAAACAATCGCCAAGACTGCGGAAAAGCTCCAGGTCGCCTTGGCGGTTGAATTCGTTTGGAGCGGCTTTTTGTTCAGCCCTCTGGAAATGCGTCGTCTGCTGGAGACTGTCGGCAGCTCTCATGTCGGCTTTTATTTTGACCCGGGCAACATGGCTGTCTTCCAATTCCCGCAGCACTGGGTGCGCGCTCTCGGCGCCTGGACTAAACGCGTCCACCTGAAGGATTGGAAGGGCAGAGCCCTGAATGGCGCTTGGACGCCCCTGACCGAAGGCGAAGTCGACTTCCCGGTCGTCATGCGCGAATTGCGCGCTGCCGGCTACCGCGGCCCGCTGGTGAGCGAAGTCCCGGAAAGCCTGGCGCCCTGGGCCGAAACCGCTAAAACCATGCGCAAAATTGCCGCCATGTGAAGCCAGTGACCAATTGACGTTCCATCAGTCTCCCATCATAGTCAACATCCGTCTCTGAACACCGGGTGACGGCAGCAACTATCAGGTCTTTTTTTCACTTAAGAGAGGTAGCATCATGGCAGTACGCATCAAAAACCGCAATTGCGAATGGCGCATCGGCGACGATGGCATGACCTTAGGCTTCTTTGATCTGCGAACCAACACCAACTACGCACAAACAGCCCCGCCAGCGCCATGCGCATACGCCAAACGCGACGGCTGGAAAACAGAAGCGTGCGCCGCCGAGTTTGACGGAGCCTTGCTGCGCGTCACTTTCGCGGGAAACTCCGGGTCAGTCACCACCAAGGTTGACATTGCGGACGCTTATTTCGTATTCACGGTGCAGGAAGTCACCGGCGATTTTGACGAGGTCGCCTTTGTCAATATCCCGACCACTCTCCAGGCCTGCCCGGAACAGCCTTTTGGCGCTGGCATGATTGCTTTGAGCCTAAAGTCGAACGTAGAAGAATTGCCCGGCCCGCAGCAGCACCTCTGGACTGCCGCATATCGGCAATTCGGCTTTGCCGGCGCTCAGACCGGCCTGGTCACCGCGCCGTTTGCGGAAATGCGCGCCGCCATGAAAACCATGGTCGGAAATGCCCCGGGCGTGCCCCATTCGCCCCACTGCGGCCCCTGGGCACTTGACAGCGACCTGCCCCCGAAATCCAATGTCTTTGGCTCGCCCTCCGAGGAAAATGTCGACCGCTGGATTGACTTCTGCCACCAGATGGGCTTCAACGCCATTGAGTTCAACGGCGCTATTGACTACGGCAGCTACCAGCCTAACCCCACTGTCTACCCACGCGGTTATGACAGCGTGAAGGCCGTCATCGACAAATTGCACGCCGCCGACATCCTCGCCGGTCTCCACACGATGTCGTTTTCCATCTCCAAACGCTGCGACTGGGTGACGCCAAAGCCGGACCCGAGACTGGCCAAGGAAAAAACCTACACCCTCAGCAAAGACATCTCGGCTGAAGACGTCGATATCTTCCTGGAGGAGACGACCGCTGACCTGCCCCCGATGATCAACTACTACATCCGACGCAGCATGACGCTCCAAATTGAGGACGAACTCATCCAGTACACTGCCATCAAAACCGACCAGCCCTACGCAGTGCTGTCCTGCACCCGCGGCATCCTCGGCACCAAGGCCGTCGCCCACCCGAAAGGCGCCAAGGTGCACCACCTGAAGGAATGTTGGAGCTGCTTCGTGCCTGATGGCGAATCGACCCTCTTCACTGAGGTGGCGCAACGCATCGCCACCGCGGTCAATACCTGCGGCTTTGACTTCGTCTACCTGGATGGACTTGACGGCGCTCATGTGATTGACACCGAGGAAACCCGCTGGCACTATGGCGCCAAGTTCACCTTCGAGGTGTTCAAGTATTTGGAAAAGCCGATTATGATGGAGATGGCGACCTTCCATCACCACCTCTGGTACGTCCGCTCCCGCATGCAAGCCTGGGACCATGCGACCAGGGCTCATAAGCGCTTCACTGACCTCCACGTCTTCTCCAACGACGCGGCGCGACGCCTGTTCATGCCGCTGCATCTGGGATGGGTCGGACTCCTGCCCTGGATCAGCCCCAGCAATGATCCAACCCATTGGGATGACGTGGAATACATGTGGAGCAAAGCCCTGGCCACCGATGCGAACTACACTCTCCAGCGCATCACTCCGGATTCACTCCTTGATGGCGCTTGGCTGAAAGACCTGGCGCCGACGATCAAAACCTACGAGCGCCTGCGGCAAACCCATTATTTCCCGGCCGCAGTCAAGCAGAAACTCGCTGTTGCCGGCGATGAATTCCGCCTTCAGCAGGCTGCGGACGGCGAATGGGAATTCCTGCCCATCCAGGCTGTCCGCCACCAGGTGGATGATCTTGAGGGTTTGACTGACGCCTGGGACTTCCAGAACAAATTCCACGCTCAGCCCATGGGGGTGCGCATCCAGGCTCTGCCAGCCATTGACCGCTATGAATCCGAGCAGGCCATTGTCCTGGCAGACTTTGCGGCGTCGAATGAATTCACTGACTTTGGGCCGACGATTACCATCCTCAACAGCGGGAAGCTCTACACCTACCCGTCTGCTGCTCCGGGCATGACTGCCAGCGTCGTTCCGGCGCAGCCAGAAGGCCCGGCTCAAGCCGCCTGCGGCAAGTGGTCTGCAACCAGAGCAATCACCGACGAGCTGATTCCGAGTTCCGCGCCGGACGACCGCTTCTCCCTCCTGGATCACTTTGAACGCGAATACCGGCTCCATCCAGCCTCCTGGGTCGGCTTGGGCAAAACCTTTGCGCCAGGTCTTGATTTAAGCAACAACCAAGGCCTCGGCTTCTGGATCAAGGGCGACGGCCAGGGGCAACTGGCTAACATCGTCTTGGTTACCCGGTCGCATGGCGTAGTCAACACCCAGCACTACATCAAAATCGACTTCACCGGCTGGCGCTACGTGGAGCTGCTGGTTCCGGAAACGCTCCGTTTTGACGAACATTCCTGGCCGTTTGAACGCTGCCATTACGGCATCTACCGGTCAGCGCCGATGTTCTCCAATTGCATCGGCGTCAAACTCTGGTTCAATGACGTTCCCGTTGACAAGACGGTTAGCTGTCTTCTCAGCCCGATCAAGGCTCTTCCTCTCATCGACCAGCCGATTGTCAATCCGTCCCTCACCGTCGCCGGCAAAACCGTCGTCTTCCCGGTTGAGCTCGTCACTGGGCAATACCTGGAATACTGGGGTGGAAAAACGGCAAAGGTGTTTTCCGGCAAAGGCGACCTGCTTGCAGAAGTCGCCCCGCAGGGCGATATCCCCACTCTCGCAGCTGGCGCTAATAACGTGCGCTTTGCCTGCGAGAAGGCGAGCCTCCGGCCGCACGCGTGGATCACGCTCTTCACCAAAGACAACAACACCCTGCGGCGCTGACAGAACACCGGCTTGGCGGAAGGGCTTGGTAAGCAAGCTCTTCCGTCAAGCTGGCATCAATTTAGCCAGACCGATGCTGTTGGAGCCTTTCAGGTAGACCCATGTCCCCGGCTTCAAGTCTGCGGCCAGACTGCTTGCTGCGGCGACGTCCGGATAGCTGGTTATGCCCATCCCGGCGGCTGCCTGGGTAAACCTTGGCCCGACCGTGATGATACGGTCATTCGGGAACATCCGCCGCGCCAGGCGCAATGCCTCGCGATGCGCCCGTTCACTGGACGCGCCGAGTTCCAGCATATCGCCCAAAACCAAGACGCGCGTTTGGGCTTCCTTGCTGATTTCCGCGAACCAGGCCAGGCTCGCCGCCAAACTGTCGGGATTGGCGTTGTAGGCGTCATTGACCCAATGCACACCGCCGATGTCACGGCGGGCCATGCGTTCGCCCGGCAGTTCGCTCTGGCGCAATCCAGCGGCGGCCGTCTTCAGGTCAAGCCCAACGGTCAATCCGACCAGGACTGCGGCCGCTGCATTTTTCGCCTGATGCTCGCCGCCCAACGGCCAGACCACCCGCTGCGACTCGCCGGTATCGCGCCACGTCAACTCCACGCCGTAGCCGTCGCCGCACCGGCCCAGGTACTGGCAGCGCAAATCAGCGTTCGCCTCTGGGCCAAACGTCAGGACACGTCGCTGCCCCGCATGTCGTCGCAGGATATCCAGACCTTCTGCGTCGGCTGGCACAATCGCTGTGCCGTTCGCAGTCAACCCGGCCAGCAAGTCGCCCTTTTCCTCAGCCACGCCGCACAAGTCTCCAAACGCCTCCAGGTGCGCTGCGCCGATATTGCAAACCAGCCCACAGTTCGGCTCGACCAGGGTCGCCAGCCGGGCGATTTCGCCTGGATGATTGGTGCCCATCTCAATCACTGCCGCTGCCGTCGTCGCGGTCAGGCGCAGCAAATTCCGCGGCACTCCGAAGTGGTTGTTCGTATTGCCCAGCGTCTTCAGCACCTGTCCGGGCCAGCGCTGCCCC
This sequence comes from Lentisphaerota bacterium, assembly GCA_012799905.1. Classification (GTDB taxonomy): domain Bacteria; phylum Verrucomicrobiota; class Lentisphaeria; order Oligosphaerales; family Oligosphaeraceae; genus JAAZKI01. The sequence goes on from JAAZKI010000274.1 coordinate 8,428, forward strand.
AACACAGCCGCGCAGATTTCCTTGGTGCTTGTCTTGCCGCAACTGCCTGTCACTCCCAGCATGAATAAGTCTGGAAAACGACGGCGATGCGCCAAAGCCAGTTCCTGAAAAGCGGTGAGGCCATCAGCCACTAGGATGCAGCCGCAGCCGCAGTCGCGCAATACTGCCAGGTCTTCTTCACTCGGCTGACGCTGCACGCACACGGCGGCAGCACCTGCCCGCGCCGCTGCTGCGATGTAATTGTGGCCATCCGCCAATTCTCCGACGATCGCCACAAACAACGCCCCGGCCCGCACTGAGCGGCTGTCGTCAAGAACGCAGCTGACGCCCGTTCCCGTCCCCGGAAGCAACCACTCGCCGGCAACGGCTGATATGACTTCATCCCAACTGAAAAAAATATCCGCCATCTCTCTCCCTTTGTCCGGACGCCTCCTGTCGGTGCAACGAGTGGCTGCTTACCACCCGCGTTTACTTGCCCAGTTCTATTGAACGGTCTCGGGCGGCGATCACGACTTTTTCCATCATGCCGCGGAAATCGCTGTCAGCCATGACCTTCAGCCCGGCTGCTGTAGTGCCGTTCGGCGATGTCACTGCATCGCGCAGTTGGTCTGGCGTTCCGAGCTTGCGTGCCATCATCTCAGCCGCGCCGGCGATAGTCTGCACGGTCAGGTCCAGAGCCAGCTCAGGGTCGAGGCCGACCTTTTCTCCTGCTTCTGTCAGAGCCTTGGCCAATTCGAACACATACGCCGGCCCGCTGCCGCTCAACGCTGTGACAGCATCCAGCTGCTTCTCTTCAACGCGCTTGACCACGCCAAGAGCTCCGAGCAGTCGTTCTGCAATCGCTGCGGCCGCATCGTCTGCGTCTGGACCTAGCGCATACGCGGAAGCGCCCTTGCCGACCATCAGCGGCGTATTCGGCATCACCCGGATGACTCGTCCGGTGCCAAACCAGTCGGCCAGCTTAGCGGTCGTGATACCGGCGCAGATCGAAATGACCAGTGCGCCCGGACGCAGCGGCGGCAAAGCCTTGACTGCCGCCTCGGCGACCTGCGGCTTAACCGCCAGGAGCACGACTTCCGCCGTCGCTATCTTGGCGGCTGCTGATTCCACGCACGCAATCCCGGTCTGCGCGGTGAAGGCTTCCCGGGCCGGGGCGGAAATGTCAACCGCGACAATGCCGTCCAAAGGCCACAACTTAGAACGCGCAATGCCCGCGCCCAGTGCGGTCGCCATCTTTCCAGCGCCAATAAACAGCAGTTTCATCGTGTTCACTTCCTCGGTTTGAAGACGTCGTCAAAAACGACTTTTTCCGGTGGTTTTGGCAGCGGTTCGCCGTGTTCCATGGCTTCGCGCAATTCAGCGGCTATGTCCTCGTCATACCACCAATAGTAAATGCTCTCATTACTGTATTTGCCCAGCACGGTTGGCGGAACGCCGAATTTATTCCAGTACAACAGCCTGGTGTAGTTAATATTCCAGAGCAGCGCGTAGGGATGCTGCTCAAAGACGAGCCGGTCGATTTCCCGGCAAATCGCATGGCGTTCCTTGACGCTGAACACTGTTTTCTGCTTTTCGATGAGCGCATCTACAGCCGAATCGCGGAAGCCAGTGATGTTGCTGCCGCCCGGGCGGTCGGCTTCCTTAGAGGACCACATGCCTTCCGGGTTCTTGAACAGCCCGGCGCCCCAGGCCGCCCAAGTCATGTCAAAACTGAACGAATCCATGTCCTTGGCCCACGCTGACCAGTCCTTGTTCTGAATCGTCATTCGCACGCCGACGTCCTTCAGGGCCGTGTCAAACAAAGCCAGGAACTTGCTCGAAACGCCATCTCGATTGAGAAATGTGAAATGAAATTCGCGGCCGTCTTTCTCCAGGATGCCGGTCTGGGGATTGGCCTTCCAGCCTGCTTCTGCCAGCAGCCGCCGAGCTGCATCGCGGTCAAAAGGAACCGGCTCGTTGGGACAGGGATGCTCCGCGTCGTACAAGTCCTCCCAATACGACCGATGCAGAAAATACTGGTCGTACATCATCGTATGATTCATGGTTGGACGGTCAACCAGATGCGCCATGGCCTTGCGCACCCGCACGTCGTCAAACGGCGGTCGACGCATGTTCATCGCAAAACCCTGGAATCCAACCGGACTGTGGTTGTACACCGACTGCTTTACAATCCAGTTGTTACGCACCGCCTGGACGCGATCCTCAATCCGATGCCACTGACTTGCGGTGTAAACGGGAAAAATGTCAATCTGGCCTTTTTTGAAAGCTTCGAAAGCATTGTCGCGATCCTCAAAGAAACGGCACCGGACAATGTCGAAATTATTGCCTCCCTTGGCGTTAGGCCACTTGGCGCGCCACCAGTCCGGCCGCCGTTCCAGGACGAGCTGGATGCCCTCTTGGAGTTCTCGGACACGGTACGGGCCGGAAACAACCGGGAACTCAAAGTTAATTTTGTTGAAGTCCTGGTCAGCGAACACATGTTTGGGCAGGATGCTGAAGCCGCCGGCAGCGCCGAGGTTCTGCCAGTGGACTTCTTTGGCTTGGAAACGGATGGCTCGGCCGTCTTCCAGGATTTCCGGCGGCAGCAGACGCTCCAGGCTGAGCTTGTGCGGCCCGGTCATGTTGGTCGGCTCAACGATGGCCTGGTAAGTCCAAGCCACGTCTTCCGCGGTCACTGGCTTGCCGTCACTCCAGCGCGCTTCCGGATCAAGCCAGAACGTGAAGGTCTTCTTGTCCTCCGAAATAGTCCAGCGACAGGCAAGCCCGCGATCATACTCCAAAGTCTGCGGGTCCATGCCGATGAGTGATTCGTACAGCGCATCAAAGACGCGTGCACTCATCATGTTATTGTCAAGATAATAGTTCAGGCTTTTGGGCGAGGGCCCCAGGTATTCCGTGATTTCGCCGCCAGTATAAGCCTGCGGGCAGGCGACCGGGTCAGGTCGGCCGACAGCGCTGTCCCGCGGAAAACTCTCTTCAGCGCACGCCGGCCACAGGAAGCCGAGCATCGCTGCCACCAAAAACATCTTGCGCATAATTGCCTTCTCCATCCTCATCCCGTCTCATCCGGGCCTTTGCGAGCGCGAATGCGGTTACTACCAAGCCAGCGTCTCCGGCGCCACGAAATACAGCCGTCCAGCTTCCACGGCAACTCCCTGCCACGGCAGCACTGACCGCAGCGGATTATTGGCCTTCACATTGGAACGCATCGACATCAAGACATCCAGAAAGCCGCTGACAGTCGAGTATCCTACCAGCTCGGCGTCTATTGTCTTCCCCAGTTCCTCGGCCTTGGCCACGGCATCGTCAAAATAGCCGAGTTCATCAACCAGCTGGTATCGCAGCGCCTCGGCGCCGGTAAGCACTCGCCCGTCCGCAAAATCTGCTTCCATGACCGCCTCGGCGTCCTCATACGCCTCGCGTCCGTCAGCGACTACGGCGGCGAATTCCTTGAACGTCGCCGCAATCAGTGACTGGACATAGGTGCGTTCCTTGTCGGTGCGGGGTCGGCTCCAGTTGAGCATGTCTTTCATGTCGCCGGAACGGTATACTTCCGGGGTCACGCCGATTTTGTCCAGCATCGCACCGGCATTGAAGCCGGGCATAATCACGCCGATGCTGCCGGTAAAGGTAAGTCGGTTGGCCACGATCCAATCGCTTCCTGCTGCGATGTAGTAGCCGCCGCTGGCCGCCATTGACCGCATGCAGGTGACCACGGGGATGCCGGCCTCGCGGCAGGCTTTGACCTGGCGCCAGACTTCATCGCTGGCAGTCACTTCGCCGCCCTGGGTGTCCATGTCAAGAATGATTGCACAGACGTCGTCCTTGACAGCGGCCTTGAGAGCCTCAATAATGCGGTTGGCAGACTGCTCGTAATGCGCGCCGGTGTTGACAATCATGCCCTTGACGCCGACTACGGCAATCCGCTCGCCAGAGCCGGGGCGCAAAACCACAGTCCGGACGCTCCGAGGCCGGCCGGTAGTCCTGCCCGTTGCCATGGCCTTGGCCAACTGGAAATCGCTGCCGAAAGAATCCAACAGCATATAGCCAGCCACGAACAAGGGCAGCAGCACTATCGTCATCATCACGAGAATCAGGATCAGGGCAATCAGGCAACCTCGCCAGGCAGGCTTTTTTTTCGGCGGCGGATACGGCGGCGGCTGAGTATAGCTGCCGGCAGGCGGCAACACCCGCGAAGACGGCGGCCCGGACATGGTTGAAGCGCCTGCCGGCTGGCCGGAAGGCGGTTGGGAATCAGATTGAGTCATGCTGCGCGTCCTCCAAGGACAAAATGATGAAAAGATGGGGAGCCATTCGCGGCTCATTCATTACTGTTGAAATCTCGGTTTCCAGTTCTCCGTGCCGATGCGGAAGTCGACCCCCTCGATGGCGGGCGACACATTGAGGATTTTCAAGTAGCCTGGGTCACGGCTGAGGGTGGGGATGCCGCCGGACGGCTTGTAGTAACGCTGCTGGCGCAGTTTGACGACATCGCCAACCAGGCCATAGACGGCATACGAGTACAGTCGCGGCCGCACCTGAACCAGGACGTGGATGGCGCTGCTGCCGTCTGCATCGAGTTGTGGCTTCGAGCCGGAAATGTACGGCCCGACTCGGAAGGTGCCGTAGACGTGTTCGTCATCCTCGACCCGCAGGCAGTAAATGGTGCCAAAAGTTTCGTGAAACAGCATCAGTGAGACCTTCAGGCTGCGGATTTGCTCGCGCTCGCTGGCAACCGGAATGCCGATCACCCTTTCTGTCACCACCGTGCCCTCGCGAACCTCCAGGGTGACGACGTCGGAGACATACGCCTGCGGCAGCCGTTGATGCTCCAGGACTGCTGTAATTTTGTACACGTCATTGCGCTGCATGTCAAAAATTTGATTCAAAATAAGTTTCAACTCCCGGCTGGCTCCGGCCGCCAGGATAATGTCAGCAATCGGATTGACATCCGGATCAAGCTGGGCTGTGACTCTCTGCGTTTGTGATTCAATGATGAAATCGAGGCTGCCCCGCGTGCCTTCTTCGTCCCCGAAAATCAAGGTATTGCCGCTGTAATTGCGAAGCGTGAGAGTCAATTCGATAGGCTCATAGCGCAAGTAGCGCTGGTGCTCGGCGGTCAAGCGCATGCCGACCTGAGCCTGAACACGGGCAGCGCCGGCGACCAGGAAAACCAGGAGAGCCACCGGCAAGAATAAACGGTTTTTTTGCGCCATAAAAATCCCTCCTTTAAGGCAAATGCTGAGCTGATTTAAGTTTTTGCGCCACTTGCGCTGCCACGGCTACCGGGTCTGTGCCTTGCGGGCAAACGCCTTCGCCCTTTGGGCAACGCCGCTGGAAACAAGGATGCTCTGGGCAGGTGGAACGAACCACGGCATGCTGACCGGGCGGCCCCCACGGGCCAGTCTTGTCCGGCTCAGTCGCCCCAAACAAAGCGATGCACGACACGCCCATGGCCGCTGCCAAATGCATTGGGCCGCTGTCATTCGTCAACATGGCATGACTCCTGCCAAACAATGCCGCCAACTCCGCAAAATCCGTCGCTCCGGCTAAATTCAACACTTGGCACGCGCTGACTTCGGCTGCCAGTTCCTCGCCGAGTTCGCGCTCGGAGGATGAGCCGACCAACCAGCAGCGCAAGCCGGGAACTTGCGCCGCCACAGCCGAAATCACAGCCGCGAAAAATTCTTTTGGCCAGGTCTTGCTGTCCCAGCGCGAGGAAAAGCCGACCGCGAGAACCGGCCCGTCTCCCGGCAGTTGCTCCAGCCAGGCTCGGGCTGCCGCGTCTGCCTCGGGCGCCACCGTCAAGGGCGGATGCCCGACCGCGTCGCCTCCTGCTGCTGCTACGGCATCGGGAAACGCCAACCGCACCAAGGCGATATTCTTGTCAACGGCGTGTTGACAGGAAGCTTCCGGAGTATACTTTTCGGTATAGAAAAAATGCGCTCCTTCCCGGGTTTGGCGGAAACCGATGCGCCGCGGCGCCCGGCTCAGCCAGGTCATCAATCCGCTGCGCAGCAACCCTTGGAAATCAATCGCCACGTCGTACTTTTCCGACCGCAATTCGCGCAAAAAGTTGCGTCCGGCCTGGTCACGAAACAGATGGCGGCGTGGAAAGGTAATCACCCGGCTGACGCCAGGCAGCAGAACCGGCAAGGCCGCCAAGCTGTCATTCACCACCCAGGTGAGCCGCAGCGGCGCAGGAACCGAGCGCAGCAAGAGCGCCAAGGCCGGAAAAGTGTGAACCACATCCCCGAAGCTGCTCGGTTTGACAATGAGCACATGCACCGATGGACGCCTCCCCTTATCGCCCGATGCTCAGACGCTCGGACAAGCGCTCCGGCAACTCCGCCTCGCGAATCTTGCGCTGGCATTTCTCAATATCATAATCCACGCGATGCAGCTGAATCTTGTTCGCGCCGGTGTCGTACACAACTAGCGCCGCCTGGGGATTCCCGTCCCGCGGCTGTCCGACGCTGCCTACATTCACCAAGTATTTGTGATTCGGCAAAATCTGGATTTCCTCGTAGTACTCTTGGGAAATTTCCTCGTTGCGGATAAAACACATCGGCGTGTGCGTATGCCCGAAAAAACAGACGTCACTGGCCTGGTAGCGCATGCAGGCCTCTGCCGAAAAGCGGTCAAAGATGTATCCCCATTTATCCGGATTATCCAGCGTGGCATGGACGATTTGGAAGCGCGAGCCGACATCCGGCCGGATGAACAGCTTGAAGGGCAGGCTTGCAAGCCACCGGTGCTCTTCTGCTGACAGCTGGTCACGCGTCCAACGCACCGCGCTGGCAGCCTGCGGATTAAACCCGAGCAACTCCCGGGAATTGGACACGTACTCGTCATGATTGCCGCGCACAATGCCGTCATGCGGCAGATTGCGCACCACCTCAATGCATTCATGCGGATTGGCGTTGTAGCCGACAATGTCGCCGATGCAGACATAACGCTCGACGCCGCATTCTTCGGCTTTCTTGAGAACTGCCTCCAAGGCTTCTAAGTTGCCATGAATATCGCCTAAAATACCATATTTCATAGTCGTGTTCTGTCGCTGCGAGTGAATGCCCTTAGGATAGCCTGGCCTGGCCGACTCCCTTAATAATAACATAACATATACATCAAACCCGTTTTTGCTTCCCAAAGCCGCAACATTCGCACCGGAAACTTGTAATCGGTCACTCATTGATATTCGGAAATCCGACGAGCAGCGGTCTCAGGAAAGGGGCGAGGGGCGAGGGGCGAGGGGCGAGGGGCGAAAGTAAGCTTGGGCTACGCTGTCCACCATGTCCACTTCTGTCCACGTCCACTCACCACTAAAGTCCAGTTCAGTCCACAGTCCATCGTCTACTGATGTCCATTAAAGTCCACTAAAGTCCATTGTCCACTGTCCACTAAGGTGCCTTATCCGGGCAGTCTGGCTCCGTAACTCGCCGGAACCCCAAGTATCAATCGGTGACCCATTCCGGAAACTTACTAAGCGACGCTGTCGCCCAGGGCGACGCGGCGGAAAACGGTTGATTCTCAGCCAAAAACGGCGTCTTAACTCACCGGTTTAGTTGTTTAAGCTGTGAATCGGCGCCGGGATATGGCCGCCGAAACGGATGAAACGAGCTGATTTGCCTGGGTTTGGCACTGCCATGACCGTGCCGCCGCCAAACAGTCCGCCGAACTCCACCCGGTCGCCGGCCTTTTTGCCCGGAACCGGAATGAAGCGCACTGCTGTCGTCTTCTTGTTAATCATGCCAATGGCCATTTCATCGGCAATCAACGCCGAAATCGTCTCTGGCGGCGTATCGCCGGGAATCGCAATCATGTCCAGCCCGACGGAACAGACGCAGGTCATGGCTTCCAGCTTCTCCAGGGTGAGATCGCCGCGCTCGGCAGCTGCCGCCAGGGCGGAATCCTCGCACACCGGAATAAACGCGCCGCTCAAGCCTCCAACCGCCTGGGACGCAAACGCGCCGCCCTTTTTCACCGCATCGTTCAGCAGCGCTACGCAGGCAGTCGAGCCGGGCGCGCCGATAGCGTCAAGCCCCAGCAATTGCAGAATTTCGCCGATGCTGTCGCCGATTTTCGGCGTTGGCGCCAGCGACAGGTCCACGATGCCGAAGCGTGTTCCCAGCATCTCCGCGACCTCTCGGCCAATCAATTCTCCGCAGCGCGTCACCCGGCAGCTGGTCTGCTTGATCACCTCGGCCAGGTCATCCAAACCGAGGTTATCAGCGCCGTCACGCGCGATTCGCCGTTCCAAGGCGCGGAGCACCACCCCCGGCCCGGAGACGCCGACATTGATGACTGTTTCCGGCTCGCCATGACCATGGTAAGCGCCGGCCATGAAGGGATTATCCTCCGGCTGATTGGCAAACACAACCAGCTTGGCGCAGGCAAATCCATCTGGCTCCCGGCTGCCCTCAGCCATCTGCAACAGCACATGCCCCAAGCGCCCGACCGCTTCCATATTGATGCCAGCCCGGCTGCTGGCGACATTGATTGACGAGCAGACCTTGGCGGTCGCCAGCATGGCAGCCGGCAAGGCCTCCAAAAGCGCCTTATCAGCAGCGCTGGCGCCTTTCTGCATCTGTGCGCTGAAGCCGCCGACAAAATCCACTCGCACTGACTTGGCCGCCTGGTCAAGCGCCTTGGCCAGGGCGACAAAGCCGTCCTGGTCATGACCGGCCGCGACATCGGCAGCAGGGCTGACAGCCAGACGCTTGTTGACAATCGGCACCCCGTACTTGGCCTCAACCTCAGCGCAAACGTCAACCAAGCGCCCGGCGTGCTGTTCGATCTTGTTGACTACCCGCCGGCACATGACATCCACGTCCTGATGCCGACAGTCCATCAGATTTATGCCCATAGTGACAGTCCGCACATCCAAATTTTCCTTTTGAACCATGCTGACCGTGTTGATGATTTGCTCAGTGCTTAACATGATATCCTGCCTGTGACGATGGTCTGATGCTCGGATTGAGAATATGAAAATAACGTACTCGGGTCAGAGTCTTCCACATCCGGGGACGCAGCCGCCATTGCAGCGCCCCTGTCTCATGATTTCCGGCGCCGCCGGCCGCCGGCGGTGTTCTTGCTGGCCGGCTCTGTCCAGCCCAGATTCTCTGGCCAGTATTCTTCGCAAAGCTGACCGATGCGCTCGACTATCAGCGTCGGCCTGATGTCTCCCAGCTCCGGCTGTGGCACGCCATTGAGGACAAGCATCGAACGCATCCCGAAGTTCGCGGCAAAGCGCATGTCCGTATTGACGCGATCGCCGACCATAATCATCTCCTCTGGACGTACCTGGAAACGCTCTTGCAGCAATTGCACCAGCCAGCGGTGCGGTTTGCCTGCAATAGCCTGAATAACAACGCCGGGACGCGCCGCCCGGAAATACTCAAGCAGCATGCCGGCATCAGGAAAAGGTCCGGGACAAATCGGGTCCGGGTGCGACGCCACAATCGGCTTCCCTGCCAGCACCAGGCGCGTCGCCTCAGTCAATTTGCGGTAGGTCAATTCCGTATCAAAGCCGATTAGCAGCGCCTGCGCGTCCTCATAACTATGGACAAAGCCCTGCCTTTCCAAGTAGGAGCGGAATTTCCTGGTTCCGAGGATGTAGATTTCCGGGCCGATACGCAGGTTACGCAGCATCAGGCAAGTGGCTTCCACGCTGGTGACTACGTTGCGCCGATTGAGTTCCAGGCCAAGGCGCTTCAACTTATTGAAATACGACCCCGGGCCAATCGTGCTGTTGTTAGTCAGAAAGCCGTACTCCAAGGATGATTCGCGCAGCTTGTGAATCAGCTCCTGGACGCGGGGAAAAAGCACACCGTCGAGATAGAGCGTGCCGTCAAGATCAAACAAGATGAGTTTCGCTGGCGGATGCTTCACATCTTCTCCACTGGCTCGGCCATCAACAAAGCCGGGAAGCGTGTTTTCGGGAAAATCTGCCGGATTGCGGCGATGAGTAGTCAGGCCGTTGTTGCGAAATACCGTCATAGTTCTCCCGGAAAATGCGTTGCTCTGCCGACGCCGTCAAAAAAGACGATGATAAATGCCTTAATATACCGCCCAGCAGCTATTCTTCACCTCGCATGGACGATATTTCAGCGCAAACAAAAAATCGGTCAGTAATGCGTCAGTCTTCTGTGGTGCCCGCACGGGGCACTACTTTAGGAGGCATGCCTCCCCAGGCTGAGGCCTGGGGTTAAGCATGACTAAGCACCTACGGCGCAAGACAATATGACTTTAAGCATAATGCTCCCTACGCCGACCGAAAGCCTGCGAAAGCCTGTGGGGGGACACGTGTCTTCACCCCTCAGTCCACTAAAGTCCACTTCTGTCCACGTCCACTCTCCATTAACGTCCACTTCTGTCCACAGTCCATCGTCTACTAAAGTCCATTAAAGTCCACTAAAGTCCATTGTCCATTGTCCACTAAACTGCCTTACCCTGGACGCCTAACACCGCAGCTTACCGGACCTCCGAGCGTCAATCAATTATCGCTTAGCAGAACATCAGCAGAAAACTCCTCCTCAGAATTGTAAAATATTAAATCCATGCTAATTTTTCTTTAATGTCTGAAATGCTTCAGGTAGACTTAGCCTTGGCCAATATTTTTCCGCCGAGGTTGACTGCCAGCAGACCTTTTTCATCGTAGCATCAACGCAACGGTCACCAAAGAGCAGCCAAAAGTGCTGAGCATTTCTTAGCATCCCTGACATCTAACAGTAAGGAAACACCTCTCATGCCCATGTCGAAAACACTTCACAACCGCCATCGCCAAGTATTCACGTTGATTGAGCTTTTGGTCGTCATCGCCATCATTGCGATTCTGGCGGCCATGCTGCTTCCGGCTTTGTCCAAGGCCCGGGAAAAGGCTCGCGCCATCTCCTGCACGTCCAACCAAAAACAGATGGCCCTCAGCTGGCTGATGTATGCTGACGACCACGACGGCACGGTATTGGCCTACAACTTTGGCGGCGGCAGCCATCCGCCTTTCACCCTGCCGAACGGCGACACTTGCACCCGCGGCTACAAACTCTGGCAGACCATCTTCCACCCCTGGCAGTCGGAATTCAAAGTCTATAACTGCCCATCAAATTCCAGGTCCAACTGCGTCTACTCAGGACAATACCACGGCGACTCCTCCATCGGCTACAACAGCTACATCCCCAGCTATGGAAAAAGCCTCAACAGCCACGTCCGCCCCTCAGAGCTGATGGTCTTCGCTGATGCCAATGCCTACCCGGCCTCCAACGGCGGCGCCATCCTCTACAACACGTATGGCCTGGTCAACACCAAACACCTCCGCGAAATGGATCGACATAACAGCACAGTCAACATCGCATACGGTGACGGCCATGTCAGCAACCGCCGAGCCCAGTCCATCCCCGACAGATCGACGACCAGCATTCTCTGGTACCCAACCTATACTGGCACCAGTCCCTGAGACGATGCGAGGGGCTTTTTTTAGGGGCGAGGGGCTTTTTTTTAGGGGCGAGGGGCGAGGGGCGAGGGGCGAGAAGCTGAATGCTGAATGCTGAATGCGGAATGCTGAATGTTGAATG
>JAAZKI010000106.1 GCA_012799905.1 Lentisphaerota bacterium
CTCGCCCCTCGCCCCTAGTCTCGCCCCTCGCCCCTAGTCTCGCCCCTCGCCCCTAGTCTCGCCCCTCGCCCTACATAGAAAAACATCGACCCCAGTCAGCTTTTGCCGACTGGGGTCGATGGGGTTTGAGGAATTCAAATGCAGCCGCCTTTGCGCCTGGCGGGCGTTGCCTTGTCGCTGTTGCGTCAGCCCAGGTGTTTGCGTGCGAAGTCGATGAATGCCTTCCAATCCTGCGCGGTCACCTGGTGTGTTCCGGTGCGGCGGTGGTAGGCTATGGTTTCGCCGATGGTCGTATCGGGTGGCGGCATCTCATCCTGGCCGAGTCCTGCTAAATTGAACAAGTCATAGGCAGGCTGGGCGTGGCGGGCTGCGAGGAATTCGCCTTTTGGGTCGGCCCAGAGGTCTTCGGTGGCGCTGGCGATGAAGACTGGCCTGGGCGCCAGCAGGGCGATGAGCATGTGCTGGTCAAAGGGCAGGTTTTGCTCGGCGTTGTTGTACTTGCGGAACTGGGAGCAGAACCAGTGCGGGAAGGAGGAGTTGATGGAGGCGATGTTTTCGCCGAATTCTCGTTTGGAGAGGGCCGCACCGCCGCATCCGGACTGGGCGGCGATGGTCATGGCGAAGCGTTCGTCATTGGCGCTGGCCCAGAGGGCGGTTTTGCCCAGGCGGGAATGTCCGATGACGGCGACGCGCTTCGGGTCGAGGCTGTCATTCTGGGTTTCGATATAGTCCATGATTCGGCTCAGGCCCCAGGCCCAGGCGCCGATGGCGCCCCAGGCATTGGGGGCGCGGTAGGCGTAGCCCGGGCTTGTGAAGAGGGGATGGACGCCATTGCGGAAGCAGTCATGGAAGTCAGGATCCAGATCGCCGTAGTAGGCGGTCACCAGTGCGAAGCCGTTCTCGATCAGCATCTCGGCAGACCACGTTTCAGCGGCCTTGCCGCGGCCGGCAGCAGAGGGCTTGCCGTTTTTGCTGCCGAATTTCTCTTGGTCGCGAACGGGCGTTTGCGGGAGGAGGATGGCCGGGTCGTCGAGTACAGTGTGGTTACCGTGGAAATTAAGTCCGAGAAAGGCCGGCGCCGGCTGGGTGGCAGCGGTTGGGCGGAGGATAAGCAGGTCGAGGAAGTATTTGTCGGGTTCGTCTGTGAAAGTCAGTCTCACCTGTTGGCGGATGGCTTTTCCGTCCAGGCTGTCGCCTTGTTCCTGGAGCTCTGCATGGAGGCGTGGCGGGCGGCCGGGCATGACGCCGTACATTTCTTCGGCGAACAGGTTGAGGATTTCGGTGCGCCGGGCCGGCCATTGCGTGGCGTCGGCGATGCTGTCGCCATTACTGGCGGTCAGGATGTCTGGCAGCGAATAGGGCGGTACCTTGCTTTCGTCATAGTTGAATGTGAATGGCGGCGGGACGATGGATTTTGGGTTGGTGGGAACGTCATAGCCGTATTCGCGCATGGCTGGTTCAAAGAAGGAGAAGTAATTCGGTCCGGTGGTCGTGTCTTCGTCATCCTTCAGCCAGCGGTCGATGACTTCCGGCTTCACCGGGATTTTAGCCATCGGGAAGCCGAGGAACTGCTCCAGTCGAGCCAGGGTTTCGTCTTGCTTCAGTACAAAGTCTTCCAGTCGCACTTCGATCCAGTTTTTCGGCCTCGGGGTTGCCTTGACCAGGTCGTATTGATATTTCCAGGAGATGGCGCGGCGGCGGCGTTCGTCCAGGGTAGTCGGGTAGGGGATGCCGAAGCGCTCCATGTCGTCGGTCACGTGGCTGCCGATGATGCAGTCGCGCGGATTGCGAATCCAGAAGATAAATTTAGCGTCAGGGAAAAGGCGAGATATCCAGGGGAAGCAGAGGGTCGTTTCCGGGATTTTCCAACCTCTCAGGGGGGCGTTGCTGCTGAGGACGGTTTTCAGGAAGGAATTAAGTAGGCGGGTGAATTCTTCTGGGATTTCCCCGTTGATGGCGCGTTGCCAGTCCCAGTTGAGGTCGCCTTTCCAATCGACGTATCGGGCAAAGACGCGACAGGCCTCGTACATGTCCCCCGCAGGGATGAGGTCTCCTGACGCATTGAGCGGATTGCCCATGTCAACGCCGCTGGCGCTGAGGGTATGAGACATGGCCCTGGTGCCGGAATGGCCACGACCGATGACAGTGATCAGTGACATTGCGAAGCCTTTGTTGTGCAGATTGGGTGGCAGTTGGAAAAAGACGGCTGGGAAGGTCGGTTGTCAGGCGAGCCAGATGGTTGGCCGCTGGCCGGTTTGCCAGTCGATGCAGGCATGGCGGCCGTTATCGGAAAAAGGCCCTGGATTGACGACGATGGTTCCGTCAAGGTCGAAGATGCCATCAGCCTCATGGATATGGCCGCAGAGGAGCAGGGGGAGGCGCAGGCGACGAGCGGCCTGAGCAACGGCTCGGCTGCCGACCGAGGCGCCATTAGGCAGGCGGTCGGCGCCGGAATCGTAAGGCGGCGCGTGCGAGACCAGGATGTCCAGGGCGTCCGGTGATGGGAAGGCTTGGCTGAGAGTCTGGCCAACCGTATTGTCATCCCATTCAAACGGAGTGTTGAAGGGCGAAGTGTTGGCGCCACCCTGGCCGGCCAGGCGGAGGCCGCCAAAAGTGGTGGCGGTCAAGGTCAGGGCGGCATTGTTTTGAGCCAAGACGTCCTGTGCGTCTGGGGCATCGAGATTGCCGAGGACGGCCAGTATGTGTTTGCTCTGCCGTTGGAGAGCAGCGAGGACTTCGGCGACTGCGTCTCGGTCGCCGAATTGGGTGAAGTCACCGCCGACGAGGAGCAGGTCAGCCTGTGGGAGTTGGGAGATGAATTCAGTGTGGCCGTGGATGTCGGTGATGTAGATGATGCGCATGGTAGAGGAGACTCCGGATAAGGGAAAAAGTAAAGCTACATTGTAACACGAAATGTAGAAAAATCAAGACACGCGGCCAGAGAAGCAGCGGGTTATCAGGCAATTACCGACGAAGGATGACGCAGGCGGCGATAAAAGCGAGGGAAAGCTGTTTGCGGCTATAGGCGCGGTGGTTTATCTTAATGAGTGGACAGTGGACAATGGACTTTAGTGGACATTAGTGGACGTAAGTAGACGATGGACTGTGGACTTTAGTGGACATTAGTGGAGAGTGGACGTGGACTTTAGTGGACTTTGATGGACAGCAGGCGAGGGGCGAGAAAATTAGGGGCGAGGGGCTTTGTTTAGGGGCGAGGGGCGAGGGGCGAGAATTAGGGGCGAGGAGCTGAATGTTGAATGCTGAATGCTGAATGCTGAGGCGCATTTCATAATTCATAATTCATAATTCATAATTCGTCAGGGGCGAGGGGCGAGGGGCGAGATGAGCCTGGGTAATGCCGTCCACTATGTCCACTAGCCCGTCGGCAGGTTGAAGCCTGTACTGCGTACGGGGCGCGTGCGGCAATAAGGAAAGGTCGTTACGATGAGTAAGAGCCGTTCGTTCAAAAATTTATATGCTGACGCCAAGGCTTTTTTCCAGGAGGAGCTCTGGGTCAAGGACTTGTCCGCCTTGCCGCGGGTGCGTCAGCTGTTGTTTGCTTTGTGCCGGGTTGTGATGATTGTCATCCGTGGCTTTAAGGATGACCAATGCAGTTTACAGGCGTCGGCGCTGACCTATATCACGCTGGTGTCCCTGGTGCCAATGCTGGCAATTATGTTTTCGTTTTCCAAGGGCCTGGGCATGCAGAAACGGGTGTTGGACAAGATCGGCGTGGAACGGTACCAGGTGGAGGATGCATCAGCACGGGATGGGGTCACTTGGCGATATCGCGTGATTTCCAATTCGAGCGCTCCAGCAGCTGATGATGGCGGGGCGGTCGCGCCCCCGAAGAAAGCTGAGACCCAGTCGCCTGGCGTCGTCGTTGGCGAGAAATCGCCGGGGGCGGGCAATGCGTCCGGCTTGGCAGGGCGGCTGCCAGAGCCGATGCAGAAGGCGCTGGTGACGGTGTTTAACTACGTTGAGAACACCAGTTTTGCGGCTTTGGGGTTGATTGGGTTGCTATTGCTGCTTTTCAGCGTCATCAAGTCTATGGCCAGGCTGGAGGAAAGCTTCAACATAATCTGGGGAGTCAAGCGCGGGCGGCCCTTTTTGCGCAAGTTGAGCGAATACTTGGTGGTGTTGATTTTGCTGCCAGTGATTTTTCTGATTGCCACCAGCGTCAACACGCTGCTGTTGTCGAACCAATTTTTTGCGTATTTGCAAGAGCATGTCGGTTTTGCCGCCTGGCTCTTGGAGAAGCTGGGGGCGCTGTGCGGCGTCGCGTTCGTGCTGTTTGGCTTTGCTTTTTTGTATATGTTCATGCCGAATACGAAGGTTAAGAGCTTTCCGGCTCTGATCGCTGGCTCGACCGTCGGGCTGCTCTGGTATGTGGTGCAGTGGGCCTTCCTGAGCTTACAGGTCGGCTTGACGAAATACAACACAATTTACGGAACGTTTGCAGCGCTGCCGTTTTTTCTGGCCTGGCTATATGCTAACTGGAGCATTATTTTGTTTGGTGCGGAAGTTAGTTTTGCGATTCAGAATCATCGAACGATTCACCTGGAAAAGGCTTCTGAATCCATGGGCACCGGGGCGTGCATCATCCTGGGTCAGGTTATTCTCTACGAAGCGAGCAAGGCGTTTCGCGATGGCCGCGGCAGCTGGAACCCCGCAAAATTCGGGCGCGAGAACAGCATTCCGTCGCGGGTGCTGCAACGGATCGTGGATGTCTTGGACCGGCATGGCGTTTTGATCAAAGTCGCCGGCGAGACGGCCGAGGGCTTCCGCTATGTGCCTGGGCGGGACCTGGCAGTGCTGTCGCCGGCTGACGTTGAGGAGGCGTTCCGGGAAAGCCAGGCGGTCGACGCGCGCGCCTACATGCATTTTCTGCCGAAAAAACTGCGGGACGACTATGCGGTGATTTACGGCGATTTTTGTCAGCGCTTGCGCGGGGTGACGTTTCAGCAGCTGCTCAATGAGGTCGGCGTGGATGCGGCGTCGTCACAGGAAAGGAAGGCTTGAGCATGAGCGTGCAAGGGAGGACGTTGCTGCTGGTGTTGCTGTTGGCGGCTTGTGCGCTGTCAGCAGCGCCATTGCGGGTGCTGGTCAGCGTGGCGCCGCAGCTGGAGAGCGTCCGGCGTATTGGTGGTGACTTGGTTCAGGTAGAGGCGTTGACGCCGCCGGGGTCGAGTCCGGAGACGTATGTTCTGAATGCGCAGCGGATGGCGTCTTTGGCGCAGGCGTCGTTGCTGTTCCGGATTGGGGCGCCGATGGAGACGGCGCTGTTGCCAAAGCTGCGGCGCAGTTATCCTGACCTGGCCATCGTCGATACTCGAGCCGGGATGCAACTGCGAGCGATGACCGAGGGCGACCACCACCATCATGACGGGGCAGGCCATGATCATGGCGCGGAGGGGATGGACCCGCACGTCTGGCTGAGTGTGGCGAATATGATGGTGCATGCGCGCACGGTCGGCGCCGCCTTGGCCGAACGTCTTCCAGAGCATGCTGTCGTCATCCAGGCGCGGACTGAACAATATGTGCAGGAGTTGACGAAGTTGGATGAGCGGCTGCGGGAGCGGTTGCGGCCTCTGGCTGGGACTGCGGTCGTGGTGTTCCATCCGGCTTTCGGATATTTTTTGGAATCTTACGGTCTGGAGCAGATTGCGGTGGAGGTCAGCGGGCGGACGCCGAGCGGCCGTCAGTTGGGGCAAGTGTTGACGCGGGCCAAGCAAGCCGGGGCGCGGGCGGTCTATGTCCAGCCGCAGTTCAACCGCAGGGCGGCGCAGGCCGTAGCTGACGAATTGCGTTGCGAGCTGCGAGTTCTCGACCCCCTGCCAGTGGACTACATCGCCGGGCTGGAGGAGCTGGCAACAGCGCTGCTGAAGCCGTGATGCCAGAGAGACTGGCGGCTGCCGTTCGCAGCCAGGAGCGGTGGGAATTGAGTTTGAATGCAGGCGGGAAAAACGCCATGTCAAATAGTCAAGTGATTGAACTCGAAGATGTTTGCTTTGGTTATGAGCACCAGGAGGTGCTGCATAACATCAGCCTGACCTTGGAGGAAGGGCAGTTTGCGGTCATGGTCGGCCCGAATGGCGGCGGCAAGACGACGTTGCTGCGGCTGATATTGGGACTGTTGACGCCGCGCTACGGCCGGGTGCGTCTGTTCGGTCAGGCGCCGGTGCTGACCCGGCGTCTGGTCGGCTATGTGCCGCAGTCGCTGCACTATGACGCCCATTTCCCGGCCAGCGTGGAAGACGTGGTCTTGATGGGGCGCGTGGAACGGCATTTGTTCGGGCCGTATCGACGGGCGGATCGGACGGCTGCGGCGTCGGCCCTGGAGCAGGTCGGCCTGGGTGGATATGGCCGCCGGCCTTTCCGCGCCTTGTCCGGAGGCGAGCGGCAACGGGTGCTGATGGCGCGTGCGCTCGCCTCAGAACCGCAGCTGCTGCTTTTGGACGAACCCGGGGCAAATCTCGATCCGGGCAGCAGCCGACAGGTCTATGAACTTTTGCGGGAGCTGAACCGGCGGGTGACGATTCTGCTCGTCTCGCACAATTTGAAAGTCGTGGCCTCGTATGTCAGCCATGTGATCTGCGTCAACCGGACGGCTGACATGCATCGGATAGACGATGTCGACCGGATTGACTTGGCCGGAGGCGAGTGGATTCGCCTCAACCACGTCAGCTGTCCGGTGTCTGTCCATGATGAAGATTGTTCGACGCCGCATCACGGCGCGGCCAGCAGCCAGCCAGCCTGCGGCTGCGGTCATTCCAAGTCTGCGGGGGAGGCGTGATGGACGGGTCGTTTATTCAGCATTTGATGGAGTTTTCCTATTTGCGCCTGGCGCTGGCAGCGTCTGTTTTGGCGTCAATTGCCTGCGGAGTTGCGGGCGGCTACGTCGTGGCGCGTCGCCGCAGCTACCTGGTCGGCGCCATGTCGCATGCCTTGTTAGGCGGCGTTGGCCTGGCGCGTTATTTGCAAGTCGTGCATGGCTGGACGTGGTTTACGCCGATGCTCGGGGCGCTGTTGGCGGCAGTGCTGGCGGCTACGGTGATCAGCATTTTGACGACAAGAGGACGGATGCGGGAGGATGCGATTCTCAGCGCGGTTTGGACGCTCGGGGTCGCGGCCGGAGTCAGCTTCATTGCTGCCACGCCGGGCTACGCCGAGGATTTAAACAGCTATCTGTTCGGGAACATTTTGCTGGTCTCGGTTTCTGATTTGTGGATGATGGCGGTTATGGACGCAGTGATTTTGCTGACCGCCTGGCTGCTGCATACGCGTTTCGTGGCTCTTTGTTTTCATGAGGAAGGATTGCTGCTGCGCGGCGTTGGAGTCGCCTGGGTGTCCTGGGTGCTGCATGTCCTGATCGGCATGACCGTGGTTGTACTCACGCAGGTGGTGGGCGTGGTCCTGGCTTTGGCGCTGCTGGTGCTGCCGTCGGCGGCCGGGGCGTTGTTCGCGCGGCGTCTGCCTGGGGTCATGCTGGCCGGGGTTGTTTTGAGCTTGTTGTTTTGCGTGGGCGGGCTGGTTATCAGCTATGAGCCAGGCTGGCCGACCGGGGCGACGATTGTGGAGCTGGCAGTTGGCGGCTATGTTTTGCTCTATGTCGCGCACGGTGCTTTCGCCCGGCTGCGGCGAGGCAGTAATCGGTCTTTGATTGATACTCGGAGTTCCGACGTGTAGCGGCCGCAGGAAAGGGGCGAGGGGCGAGGGGCGAGAGTGAGTTTGGACTACGCTGTCCGCCATGTCCACCAAATCCACAGCCGCGAAGCGGCAGAATGCCAGGAGGGCTGAGACATAGGCAGTGGTTGGCAAATATC
>JAAZKI010000217.1 GCA_012799905.1 Lentisphaerota bacterium
ATGAATTATGAATTATGAAATGCGCCTCAGCATTCAACATTCAGCATTCAACATTCAGCCCTACCCCAACTCCAGAAAGCTCTCTCATGTTAAAACCAAAACACAGCCTTGCTCTCTTGCTTGCTCTCACCGGCGCCTTTACGGCGTCGTTCGACATCCACGCCGCCAGCAAAGTCACCTTGGCTGCCGCAGGTCAGCCGCGGGCGACCATTGTTTTGCCGGCGAAAGCGCCTGCACGTCTTCGGACTGCCGCCCTGGATTTGCAGAAATACATCCGCTTGAGCTGCGGCGTTGAGCTGCCGCTGCGTGAAGACGGCGCTGTCGTGCCTGGAACCGGTCTGTATATCGGCGACTGCGGCCCGGCGGCGCCGACGGACAAGCCTGGCGCAGATCTCAATCCCGAGTCATTCGCCATCCGCGTCCGGGACGGCAATATCTTATTCAACGCCAATTACCCCACCCCGACCGCGTTCGCTGTCTACACTTTCCTGGAAGACGAACTCGGCGTGCGCTGGTTTGCGCCCGGCGACTTGTGGGAGGACGTCCCAATCGCCGGCCAAGGCGAATTGACGGTCGAAGTCACTGACCGCGTTGTCGTCCCTGACACGTCGCCGCGCATCTGGTCAGGCCACGGCTGGACTCCGCTCTGGCACGAATGGCAAGTGCGCAACAAGACCGCCTCGGGCGAAGTCATCCCTCGCCGCCAATTTCAAAACCGCATACACGTTATCTTCCCGCCCGAAAAATACGCCAAAGAACACCCGGAATACTACCCGCTCTGCAATGGCAAAAGGTACATCCCGCCCCAAGGCAATAGATACTGGCGGCCTTGCGAAAGCAACCCCGAAGTCCAACGACTGGTCATCGAATACATCCGAAACTTTTTTGACAAGTACCCCCAAAACGATAGCTTTTCCCTGGGCATGGACGACATTTCGCACCTGTGCGGCTGCGATAACTGCCGGGCTATGGACCCACACCCCGACTCCTATGAAAAACGCCAATTCTCTGACCGGCACTACAAATTCGTCAACATCATCGCCAAGGCCATAGCCGAGACTCATCCGGATCGCTACATTGGCACGCTGATTTACAGCATTGCCCTGGAACTGCCGGAGACGGTGCCAGCCCTGGAGCCGAACGTCTTTGGATTCATCACTGAGACGAGCGCCTACTGGTGGAACGAAGGCCAGGAAGAGCATGACAACGCCCTCACCCGGGAATGGCGCCGCCGTTGCCAGCACCTGTCACGCTATGACTACTACGGATTCGCCTCCATGACCCCGAGATACTACCCGAAATACGTCGACAGGCAAATGAAGTTTGACAAGAAGCTCGGCCTAGAAGGCATGTACATTGAGGTCTATACGTTCCTTCCGCTGACCATGCCGATGATCTGGCAGGTAGCGAAGTTGCAATGGGACCACACGCTGGACAGCGAGGCCATGCTGGCTGACTTCCGCCGCCGCCTCTACGGCGACGCCGAACCTGCGATGACGGCCTTCTGGAACCTGCTTGAGACTTCCTATCAGACGCCTCGCCCCGGCCGCGGCAAATGGGAGCATCGCAACATCACTAACATGGCCTATGCCATGGACCCGCAATCCCTGGTTCAGGCCCTGGCGCTCCTGGACCAGGCGACAGCAGCCACCCAGGATCAAAAAGTCAAAGACCGCATTGACATCCATCGCGGCGGCATGCAGTTGGCTTCCTTCGTCATCAGACCGCACTACCTGTCCCTGGACATGCAGAAACTGAACATCACCAGCAAAGAACATGCTGAAAAAGCCTTTGCCGCCGCTGCCGCAGTCAACAAAATGGCCAGCGAACGAGAACAATTCCTGGCCGCCCTGGAAAAGCGCGACGACCTGCTCGGGCAAAACTACGTCGGCCTGACCAAGACCATGTCCTACATGCCGCTCGGCAATTTCAGCAATCTCGAATTTGGCGTTGTCTCCGCTCTTTTCCGCGCCCTGGCCTGGTACCGTGAGAATGCGCCGCAGGACCTCCCGGCGCAAGTTGCCAAACTGGGCGCCAACACCTCTCTTGACAATAACCTGATTGCCGCCTATCTCAAGGTCTCAGCCATGACGACAAAGCCGACCAACCTGCTTGCAAATGGCTATTTTGACGAAAAAGGCGAAAACCAAACCCCAGCCGCGCACGACTGGGAAAGCAGCGGCGCACCAAAAGGCTGGAATACATGGACTAATACTCCAGGCATGGTGGTTCAAGTCAAAAACGGCGAAGGCCGCCGAGGCACCGCCGCCGCCACGATCAGCAATTCACGCGGCAACGGCGTCATCCTGCAAGCTGTCAACGTCAACCCCGACGATAAACTCTTCTGCACCGGATGGGTGAAAGGAAAAGGCCCAGGAACCATCACCTTCGGCTTCCGATTCCAAGAGAAAAGCGGCAAATGGCATGCGCGCCGCGACCTGGAGAGCAGCATTGCCCTGGCCTCCGCCAACACCAAAGACTGGCAGCCAGTCGCATTCTACCTGAAAGCCCCGGAAAACTGCGGAAAAGTCGTCGTCATGCTGGGCGCTAAAAACCAAAAGGAAGACAACTGCATTTGGTTCGATGACATCGAACTGTTCAAGCTGAATGACGAAAAATAATCCCCCGGGGCGGACGCGGCAGGGGCTGGATGTAACCCTGTCACGCCCTCTCCGGAGCCGGAAATGCCACCGGGACTGGAGACTAGGACGTTTATAAATTGTTAGAAATGCCCCTTTCCTGGCAAAATAACAACGCCGCAGGTTGATTTTTTTTATTTTTTTAGTATAATTCTAGATGACAATTGCCATGATTACATTATATTCTTTAGTAAACATAAAATCTGGCTAAATGCATTCCACGGACAATTTTCCCAACTAACCAAATTTCTTCAAACAATTTTTTTTAAATCCCCACGCCTTTCAATCATGACCATGGAGAAATGAGACATGAAAAAACAATTCTACTCCTTGATTTGCTCGTTATTGCTGTTGCCGGGGGCAATAGCTTTTGCCGCCGCAACTGCCAACAAAGTTGACCTGTCCGCCTTGTCGGCCATGACTTCGGCCGAATTGCAGACCTACTTGCTCGCACTGCCGGAGGCTGATTTTGTCAAGACGATGCAGGCTCTTGTCGCCAGCCCGCAGCTGGAACTGCGCACCCGCTCCCTGGCCGCCGCCCGCAATGTGATCAATAGAATGCCCATTGCGAAACGCTCCCAAGTGGCTGAAAGCCTGCAAAGTGTCTGCCCAGACCTGCGCGTAAGCATCAATGCCACCGGCGAAGCGTCATTCTACACTCTGCCCAACAACCGCCGCTCCGTCGGCCGCAGACCAAGACCCAACGAAAATCTCAGCCAGCCGCCCGCCACGCCGTAAGAGCATTCACGCCTTTTAGCCCCCCCCGACCTCCACTCCCCAAGTAATACCATAGAATGCCGGCTGACGATGGCACGCCCAGTCTCCAGCCGGCATTAAATTTTTATGCTGCCGTCTTTGCTCACCTCCAACCAAGACTTGGAATGCTCGCCATGCGGACTAACCAGACTAAAAGCCTCCTTGCCGCCTTAACCACCGTCGCCCTGCTCATCTTCAACGCCCAAACACGCGCTGCCTCCAACGCCCTAGGCAATTTCATGGAGGCGAGCGCTGCCATCTTCCCCAATGAATTGGCAGTCAGCGTCAGCCAAGAAGTCTCCTATGACGACAACGTCTACCGCGCCACCAAAGGCGACGAACGAGGACGATGGATTTTCTCAACCGGCCTGACCGCCAAATGGTTCCGGACTTCAACCTACTTGACCTACGGTTTGGAAGGCGAAATCACCTACGACCACTATCACAAAAAAGCCCATGAATTAAGCGAATTTGTCTATTCACTGTCCCCCATCCTCATGGGCAACCTCGGCGTGGGCACCGGCGACCTGTACCTGAACTTCTACAGCACCTGCGACTTCGACCGGCTTAGCAACGTTGACCAACGCTACGCCCGCAGCTACACCAATGGCGTACAGGCGGTCTGGAATCTGATTGACCATGAACGCTGGGGACTGGCAATCACCGGCGACTGGGCCTATGAATACTACCCCGACAAAGAATTCAAAAACAACACCAACCACGCCTACGGCGTCAGCATCGCGCCTTTCTATCAGCTCACCGGCAAAACTCGGCTCGGGTTGCGTCTGGGCTATGACGAAACCAAATACAAAAACAATGAACGGCATGACGACTCGGACAGCGTCTTCCTCAACGCTTTCGTCGATTATCGCATGACCGAAAAATTCTCCATCTACGCTGAAGCCGGCGTCGAAAAGAAATCATATAAAGGCGAGACCAAAGGCACTAAAGGCGATGATGACTTCTCCCCCAATGGCAGGCTCACCCTGCGCTATGCCCCAGTCAGCAACGTCGCTCTCTCCCTCAACCTCGAACATTCGCTGGCAGATAGCTACGCGGAAGATGAACGCGGCATGATGAAGGAAACGTCCTCCAATCTCACCGCCGCCTGGACAGTCAATCCCAAATTCCTGATCATGCAATCTCTGAAATATACGTTGCAAGATGAAAAGGAATCAGCCCTTGACACCGTCCAGTACGCCTATGAGCTGAGGGCAGAATATACCCTGAGAGAGAGACTCACCCTCTATGGCGAATACTCCTATGACATCGTCCATTATTCCTACGACCACGACCTCGACTACGACATCAATAACTTTATGTTAGGCGTGTCTTGGTCCTTCTGAACGCCAGGCCGCCTGCGGAACCTGTTTCGCCCAGCTTAACCGACGCCATGCCCACGCCCTATAGGGAAAAATACCACCGTGAAACATTGCCCCTTGCTTAACCTCCTAATCTCCCTGCTCACGCTGACAGTTGCCACTCTTGCCCAGACCGGGGACGACGATTGGCAAGCTGCCGCCCTGAGGCCAGGCGATGTGCTCCGTATCGACGTGTTTAGGGTCGCTGAATTCAACCGCTCAGTGCGCCTGGAAGATGACGGCGAATTCAACTTTCCGCTCTGCGGCACCATCCAGGCGATGGGTAAGACCACCCGCGAAATCGCCGCCGAACTGACCAAACGCCTGGAAAGCCAAATCACTTCGCCGCATGTCGACGTCTTCGTCGAAGCATGGGGGCCACGCACGGTCTATCTGCTCGGCGAATTGAAAAGCGGCAGCATGTCAGTGGAGCTGCCGACCTTTGGCCGCATGACCGCCCTGCAAGCGATCAGCGGCGCGGGGGGCTTCACCGAAAGCGCTGACCTGACCAACGTCGCGGTACTCCGCCGCGACCCCAAGACCAAACGCCTCACCCGAATGAAAATCGATGTCTCCGCACTGGTCTCCAAAAACAGCGGCGGAGACGAATTCACCCTGCGGCCGGAAGACACCCTCATCGTGCCGAAAGCCCCGCCGGTCTATGTCTCCGGCATGGTGGGAGCGCCCGGATTCAGCTATATCGACACCCAACGCCCGCCGCTGTGCTCTGAAATAATCGTCCGCTTCGGCGGTCTGACCAACGAAGCCGACGCCGGCAATATCCGCATCGTCCGAACCAACCAGGACGGCGTCCAAGAACGTCTGGCCGTATCGCTCTTGTCGCCGACCTTGGGCCAATACGAGTCTGACACCCGCATTATGCCCGGCGACCACATCATCGTCGGCCTGGCAGACAAAATATATGTGCTCGGGGAAGTGAACAAGCCCGGCCCGCTGGAAATCCCGCCGAACCGCGTCCTGACCGCCAGCCAAGCCATTGCCCTCGCCGGCAGCTTCACACGCGTTGCCAAGCAAAGCAGCGTCACCCTAATCCGAAACAGGACAATGACGGAAATCAATCTGAAAAAACTCTACAACGACCTCGAAAACCTCGAGCGCGATGTCGAATTGAAAAATGGCGACATCCTGTTCGTGCCAGAGTCATTCTGGTAAGAGCAACCTGCAAGAAACGTATTTTCGCTCCACTGCCTAACGTCCATTAAAGCCCACTTCCGTCCACGTCCACTGTCCACTAAACCGCCTTACCCAGGGTGCCGAGCTCCACAGCTTGCCGGAACCCCGAAGTATCAATGTGGGAATAATTAAAAAACTTCCGTATATTCCGTGTGTTCAGTGGTTTAAAAAAACAACCATAGACAAAAATTTCGTATATTCCGTGTGTTCAGTGGTTAAAAAAACAACCATAGACAAAAATTTCGTGTCCTTTCGTGCCTTTCGTGGTTACAAAACAACCCCACACAAAAACTTCCGTATATTCCGTGTGTTCAG
>JAAZKI010000173.1 GCA_012799905.1 Lentisphaerota bacterium
GAAAAGCGCCCGGGCACGAAAATCATCGTTCAGGGGTAAAATGTGATGAGCGCTTTTTAGGGACGAGGGGCGAGGGGCGAGAGTGAGTTTGGACTACACTGGCCGCCATGTCCACACCGTCCACATCTTTTTGCGCCATAGGCGCTTAACCATGCTTAACCCCAGACTTTAGCCTGGGGGGGGGAGGCATACCCCAAAACTGGTGCCTTGTAGGGGCGCTACAGAAGACTGGCCCATTACAACTTTAGACTACTTACACCAGCTTTCGTGCCCGCTCCGCATGGCAAAATTACGGTCGCGGAATTATACTATGTAGCAAAAGGGCGACATAACGCCACGATGGCCACGTCCAGGCAGAACGCCTCGCGGCCAGCCGTCATCCGCCGACCTGCCAGCGGGCAATCCACTTGGCAGGCTTAAGGCAGCGTTCCAAGCCTCTTCAACCATCGGCGCCGGCAGTTTGCCGGCACTAAAACATTTCTGAAGCCGAACCCTCTCTTGCTTGCAGAACCCCCTTCCAAGTGGAACGCCCCGACTGTGGAACTGGCGCACTGAAACTAAAGAAAAAACACAAATATGATCACACCGCGATCCCGGCAAAAAAATCTTCCGGGGCTATTGAGCCGACGCCAAGACATTCTGAAGCGGCGGCTCTGCTATGGCATCCTACTCGTACTCATCCTCATCCCCTGCCTGCTCCATGTCGTCTGGGTCGCGCGCGAAAGCGACAGCGAGCGCCGCAATGAACTGCTGCAAAAAACACGGCTCCTGGCCTCCGCGATCAACCCCGCCGCTATCAAGTCGCTCAAAGGCACAGAAGAGGACTTGCTGAACCCGGAATACCATCGCCTAAAACTTAATTTCGATATCATCCGGCAGGCTTATCCCAACCTGCGTTTCCTTTATCTGGTCGGAAAACGCAACCAGGATGAAATTTTCTTTTTTCTGGACAATGTGCCGAGAGACTCCCCGGACGGCCTATCTCTAGGGGAAGTCTACCACGAAGCGTCTCCGGCCTTCCGCCAAGCCGTGTGCAAAGCGACTGAGCTGGTGGAAGGGCCGGCCAGAGATCGCTGGGGAGTGTGGGTTTCGGTGCTGGTGCCAATCATCGACCCGCGGACTAACACCGCCGTAGCCAGTTTCGGGGTTGATGTAGGCGCTTTTAAATGGAAAACCCAGACCGTCCTGAGCGTACTGCCTGGAATCTTCGTAACCGCCATAATGATTATCCTCTGCCTGGGGCTCTGCTTCCTGAACCAGCGCCTGCACGCCAACGGCGTCCGGCTGAACGGCTGGCGCCGAGCTTTGGAACCCACCCTGGCGGCAATCATCGGCATTCTCCTGACAGCGTTCATTGCCTGGCACTTCCTCGCCATGGAGCAAGAACAGCGCCAGCTGGTCTTTGCGCAATTGGCCGAAAGCCAGACCTCCATGATCGCCAAAAAACTCAGTCACGGTGACTTCACGGAACTGGAAAGCCTGGCCAATCTCTTCGCAGCCTCTGACGAAGTGACCTACGACGAATTCAAAACCTTTACCACACACCTAACCCAAAAAGCCATGGTCCATCGCTGGGCCTGGATTGAACCGGTCCAGGCAGCAGAACGGACGGACTTCGAACAACGCCAACGGATGGCTGGACAAAGCGACTTTTCCATCCGAGACCCCGCTCCCGACGGCAAAACCGTGCTGGCCGATGAGCGAGACGTCTATTTCCCGATCGTCTACAGCGTCTCCCCCAATGACCCGGAAGAGCCGCTCGGCCTTGATGTCGGCCAAGAGCCGCTCCGCCGAGAAGCCCTGAATGAAGCCGTCCGCTCCCGCCTGGAGATCGCCACTCGACCAATCACCCAAATTTTTCAACCCGAGCCCAACCGGAAAATCGTCGTCTTCCACCCTGTTTTCCACCCGAACGACCCTGCTTCGCTATGGGGTTTCACCATGGCCTCCATCAGCTTGCAATCCCTGCTGGGGCCCCAGCATCTTTCCCACGACCTGCTCCACTTGTCTTTCAGTTTTCTGGATGATCGACAGCCGCCGGAATTGCTGTTCGACACTGCGCCAGACCAGGCTGACGAGCCGCCTTTCCGCCTGCAACGGCCCCTCTTCGCCTTCGGCAAGGTCTTCCTCGTGTCCGCCCAGCCCAGCGAACTTTTTCTCGCCAGCCACCCCCACTGGAAATTTGTCTACGCCCTGCTGGCTGGGCTAATTCTGACCATCGCCGTCAGCACCATGGTCTGCATTCTGAGCAAGAGGCGCCAAGAGTTGGAACGCCTGGTCGAGGAAAGAACCTCTCATCTGAAAACCAGCCAGAACACCGCCGAAGCCGCCAACCGCGCCAAAAGCGAATTCCTCAGCAACATGAGCCATGAAATCCGCACCCCCATCAACGGCATCATCGGCTTTGTCGATATCCTCAAAGACACCCGCCTTGACCATGAACAGCGCGAATTCCTCGACATCATCCAGTCCAGCAGCAAACACCTGCTCCTGCAAGTGAACGAAATCCTCAATTTCGCCAGAATGGAAGCCGGCAAGCTGGAACTGCAAGAAGAGGACTTCAACCTGCGGGAAATGCTGGAGGAATTGGCCGGCTACATGTCGCTGGCGGCTTTTTCACGTGGGCTGGAGCTGGTCTGCCGAGTGCCGTGCGACCTGCCCGTATATCTCCATGGCGACGCCTTCCACCTCCAGCAGGTGCTCTCCAACCTGCTCGGCAATGCGATTAAATTCACTGACCGCGGCGAAGTCACGGTCTCCGTCAGTCGAGTGACGGAAGACGACCAGTCCATCACCCTGGACTTCGCGGTGCGGGATACCGGCATAGGCATCAGCCCGAGCCAGCAAAAACACATTTTCGATCAATTCTTCCAGGCCGATTCATCCTCCCGACGTCGGTATGGTGGCACTGGCCTGGGCTTGCCGCTGGCCCAGAAGCTGGTTCAACTCCTGGGCGGTGAAATCGCCGTCGACAGCGAACCGGGCGCCGGGTCAGTGTTCCATTTCGCCGTCCCGCTGCGCAAGTTGCCAGCGCCGACGGAGACTCCTCCGACAGTGGCTGTCCCGGATTGTTCTGTGCTGGTCATAGACAGCAATGCAACCGTCCGCCTTGACTTAGTGGAGCGTTTGCAGTGCCTTGGCTTGAACGTCACCGGCGTCGCTGATCTGGAGGCCGCCCGGCAATGGCTGACCTCGACTCAGCCACCCGGTCAAGCCTGTCGGCTGGTCATCATCAGTCTCACTCTCCCCGGGCTCGACGAGCAGACCTGGCTTTCCCTGAACAATGCCCCGGACGCCGAAAACGTGTCTTGGCTCGGCCTGGCTATACCCGGGATGGACACCCCAACTGACCCGGTCATCCAGCAGCAGCTGGCCGGCATCATCAACAAGCCGGTACGCAGCAAGGAACTGCGCCAGGCAGTCATGGCCATCATTGCGGGCGACACTAAGCCAACTGCCGACGCGTCATCGCCGCCCGACGAGGAGACCGCCGACACGGTGACGCCACCGATATCATCTCTGCCGATTCTGCTCGCAGAGGACAATCCCGTCAACCAGAAAGTCACCTTGGCCATGCTCAACAAACTGGGCTACACCGCTGACATCGCCAGCAATGGCTTTGAAGTGCTCGAAATGCTAGCCAACAAATCCTACCGACTCATCTTCATGGACATCCAAATGCCGGAAATGGACGGCTTAGAGGTGACCCGGATGATCCGAAACCCATACACCAATGTTCTCAACCACGACACGCCTATTATCGCGGTAACGGCACACGCCGTCGATGGCTACGAGGATTATTGCCGCCAAGCCGGCATGAATGGATACTTGCCCAAACCCATCACCATGAAACAACTGCGCGACGTGCTGCAGCGATGGTTGTAGCGGTCAGGGCTGCCTACTGCTGTTTGCACGCCCGCGCCAGCAGAAACAAGGGGTCCAGGTCAGGTCAGCGCTCACAGGCTTGCGCCGGCTCGGTATTGCAGCCAGGCGTCCGCCAAAACCAGCGCGGTCATGGCCTCGATCACCGGCACGATTCGGGGCACAATGCAGGGATCATGTCGACCCTGGACAACAACCGTGGCCGGACTCCCCTCAGTGTCAATCGTCTGCTGCGGTTGAGCAATGGAAGCAGTCGGTTTGACGGCCACCCGAAACTGCAACGGCGCGCCCGTGCTAATCCCGCCCAGAACGCCGCCGGCGCGGTTCGACGCAAACTGGCCCTCTGCCAGCATCGGGTCATTATGCACCGAGCCAAGCATGCGCGCCGCCGTAAAGCCGCTGCCAAACTCAATGCCTTTGACGCTGCCCAGGGACATTACTGCCTTGGCAATGTCCGCATCGAGCTTGTCAAACACCGGCTCGCCCAGCCCGACCGGCAGGCCGACGGCTTCACAGGCAACGATGCCGCCAACGCTGTCGCCCCGGGCTGCTGCGGCTTTGATCGCGTCCGCCATGGCAACGGCCTTGTGCGCATCAGGACAGCGCACCGGGTTCTTTTCGACCTCGTCCCAGGCGAACGTCTCGGCCCCGATTCCGGCGATTTCCACGGCGCAGGCACGTATAGTGATGCCGA